>JBCCUH010000152.1:0-5608 GCA_039197405.1 Pseudomonadota bacterium | reverse complement strand
GTGGCAAAGCCCATATCGAAGGTTGCTGCGCCCAGCACCTTTTCCAGCATCTCTTGCGGCATTGCCTCACCAGTTTCAGCGTGGATCGCATACTCGGCCAGCACCTCGGGCACTTCCAGCCAGTGTTCATAAAGCTGGCTGGGCAATTCCACGAAATCACGGGCCACCGAGGTGCCCGACACGCTTTCATAGGTCACATCGGACAGCATTTGATGCAGCGCATGGCCGAATTCGTGAAAGAGCGTGCGCGCGTCGTCATAGCTAAGGAGCGCAGGCTTGCCTTCGGACGGTTTGGCGAAATTGCACACGTTGATCACGATGGGCGTTTGGATCTGCGGTTTCTTGGCCTGCTGGCGCATAGCCGAACACCAGGCGCCTGAGCGTTTCGAGCCGCGCGCGAAGTAATCGCCGATGAAGACGGCCACATGGTCGCCATCCTTCGTGATCTCCCATGCCCGGCAATCGGGGTGATAGAGCGGCAAATCAAGCGGCGTGGCCTCGATCCCGAACAGCCGCCGGGCGCAGGCAAAGCTGGCCTCGATCATCTTGTCGAGCTGAAAGTAGGGCTTCAGCTCTGCCTCATCGAGATCATGTTCGGCTTTGCGGCGCTTTTCCGCGTAGTAGCGCCAGTCCCAGGGCTCCAGCGGGGCGTCGTGACCGTCCGCTTTCAGCATGGCCTCCAGCACCTGCGCGTCCCGGTCGGCCTGCGCCTTGGCAGCCTCCCATACCCGCATAAGCAGATCGCGGACCGCAACCGGCGTTCCGGCCATCTCTGTCTCCAGCTTGAAGCTGGCGAAATCCTCGTACCCCAGCAGCGCCGCTCGTTCGTGGCGCAGGGCAAGCGTTTCAGCGGCAATGCCGCGATTGTCGGTCTTGCCGCCGGTCGCACCGCGCGCGGCCCAGGCCTCGAAGGCGGTCTTGCGCAGATCACGACGCGGGCTGAATTGCAAAAACGGCGTGATGAGCGAGCGTGACAGGGTGATCACCGGCCCGCCTGCGCCCTTTTCCACACCCGCTGCCTGCGCCGCGTCCTGAACGAAATCCGGCAGTTCAGCCAAAGCTTCATCGCTGATCGGCATGACCCAATCAGCCTCGTCTTTCAGCAGGTTCTGCACAAATTCCGTGCCCAGCATGGCAAGCCGCGATTTGACTTCCGCGTGGCGGTCTTCATCCGCCCCTTCAAGCGCCGCGCCGGAGCGCACAAAGCTGCGCCGCGTCAGCATCAGAACACGCGCCTGTTCATCGGTCAGGTCCAGATCATCGCGCCCAGCCCACAGCGTTTCGATCCGCTCGAAAAGCTGTGTGTTGGCGAAAATAGCAGAGCTGTGCGCGCTCAGCTTGGGTGAAAACTCCCGCTGCAGGGTCTGCCGTGCATCGTTGCTGTCGGCGCCCGCAAGATTGTAGAAAACCGCCAGCACCTTGTCCAAGGTGGCGCCAGCCCCTTCCATCGCTTCGATGGTGTTCTCAAAACTGGGCGCCTCCGGGGCGCTGGCAATCGCGTCAATCTCGGCCTTGTGTTCGGCCAGGGCAATGTCCAGCGCGGGTGCGAAATCCGCATCAGAAATCGCGGCAAAGGGGGCAAGGCCAAAGGGGCCGGTCCAGTCTTGCAAAAGCGGGTTTGTCATGGGGTGTCCTTCGCGCCGCAAATCGGGCAATCATCGCGTTTCTTGAGTGTCATCTTGCGGCTTTCGCCGTAAAGACCGTCGTAGATCATCATTTCACCGCGCAGCACATGGCCCGCGCCGGTGATCAGCTTGATCGCTTCCTGTGCCATCATCGCGCCCACGACACCGGGCAAGGGGCCGATAACCCCGGCTTCAGCGCAGCTGGGCGCCAGCCCCGGCGCAGGGGCCTGAGGGAAGATGCACTGATAGCAGGGCGCGCCATGCGCCGGATCAAAGACCGAAAGCTGTCCTTCCCACTGGCTGAGCGCGCCTGAAATCAGCGGCTTGCCCTGCTTTGCGGCAGCGGCATTTGCCAGATAGCGGGTGGCGAAATTGTCCGTCCCGTCAAGGATCACATCGTACTCGGCGAAAAGCTCATCCGCGATCTCATCGGTCAACCTGCGCTGGTAGGGACGCACGGTGACATGCGGGTTTTGCGCTGTCATCGCCTCTTGGGCGGAAAACACCTTGGGCATGCCAATGCGCGTGTCGGTGTGGATCACCTGCCGCTGCAGATTGGCATTCTCGACCACATCATCATCGATCACGCCGATTGTGCCGACGCCAGCTGCGGCAAGATACTGAAGCGCGGGCGCGCCCAGACCGCCGGCTCCGATCACCAGAACACGGGCGTTTTTCAGCTTTTTCTGCCCGGGACCACCAATCTCGCGCAGCACGATGTGGCGCGCATAGCGTTCCAGTTCCGCCGCGCTGAATGTGCTCTTTGGCGTTTCAACCATGTTATTCTCCGTCGATGCCTTCCTGCGCAGCGCCGTCAGCCCCCGATTGTACAACCAGGCCATGCCCGCAAAGCCGAGGAGCAGCAAATAGGGGGCCGGGGTGCCGCCCAATGCGACACGTAAGCCATGATTTTGAGGAAAGATCAAAGTGATGCCGATAACCGCGATAAACAGTATCCCAATCAGCACGCATCGCTGGGCCTTGGGGGCGCCAAGCAGCGCGCCCAGCCCCCACAGCCCTGCCGCCAATATCGCAACGATGCCCATTCAGCGGCGACCCGTCGAACCAAACCCGCCTGCGCCGCGTCCGGTTTGCGGCAATTCATCTGCAAGGGTGAACCCGGCGCGAACCACCGGTGCCAGCACCATCTGCGCGATCCGGTCACCATGGGCGATCTCAAAGGGCTCAGTCCCCGCGTTCAGCACGATTACCCCCAGCGGGCCGCGATAATCGCTATCGATTGTTCCGGGGCTGTTGGGCAGGGTGATCCCGTGTTTCAACGCCAGCCCGGAGCGTGGCCTGATCTGCACTTCATAGCCATCCGGAATTGCGATGCGCAGCCCGGTCGGCACCAGCACACGCGCCCCCGGCTGCAAAGTGACGCCCACCTGGTCAGGAAAATTTGCCCGCAGATCAGCCCCCGCCGCACCGGAGGTTTCGTAATTCGGCAAGCCCAGCGACGGATCGGCGTCCGCATCCCACATGACGGTGATTGCTACCACGCTCGGCTCCTCTTCATCTTGCCAATTAAACTCAAATCCCGACCGCTCAGCCTGCCAGAACGCCAGCGATTTTCTCGGCCAGCCTGCCCGCCACCGCGCTTTTGCCCATTCGCGGCCAGTCCTCCGCGCCCTCTGCGGTGATCAGCGTGACATCATTCTCGCCGCCGCCCATGATACCGGTTTCGGGCGAGACATCATTGGCGACAATCCAGTCGCATTCCTTGCGCGCGCGTTTGGCGGTTGCATTGGCGATCACATCATCTGTCTCAGCGGCAAACCCCACAACCAGCGCCGGGCGCCCCTGTTTCATCTGGCTGACCGTGGCAAGGATATCGGGGTTCTCGGCGAACTCCAGCGTTGGCAGCTTTCCCTTTTGCTTTTTGATTTTCGATCCACTTTCGGTCTTCACTCGCCAATCCGCCACCGCCGCAGCAAAAACGCCTGCATCCACCGGCAGCGCTGACTGCACTGCATCCAGCATCTCGGCGGCGCTTTGAACGCGCACCACCTCCACCCCGTCAGGCGGCGCAACATCCGCAGGTCCAGTAACAAAAATAACCTCAGCGCCAAGCCGCGCCAGCGCGGCGCCAATGGCCGTGCCCTGCGCGCCGGACGAGCGGTTGGCGATATAGCGCACCGGGTCAATCGGTTCATGGGTCGGGCCAGAAGTCACGAGGATACGTTTGCCCTGCAAGGGACCCGCGCCAAGGCGTTGCTCGATAGCTGCGACAATCTCCAGCGGCTCGCTCATGCGGCCGGGGCCAAATTCGCCGCAGGCCATATCGCCCTCATTCGGGCCGACAAAAAACACGCCGTCGGCTTTGAGCTGCGCCAGATTACGCTGGGTTGCCGGGTGGACCCACATGCGCACATTCATCGCAGGCGCCACCAGAACAGGCGTATCGGTCGCAAGCAACAGGGTCGAGGCCAGATCATCCGCCCGCCCCTGCGCCATCTTGGCCATCAGATCCGCCGTACCCGGAGCCACGACCAGCAAATCAGCAGAACGCGACAGCTGGATATGACCCATCTCAGCCTCTTTGGTCAGATCAAAAAGATCGCGGTGCACCTCCATTCCGGCCAGCGCGGACACAGAGAGCGGCGTGACAAACTCTGACCCGGCGCGCGTCAGTACCGGCACCACCTCTGCCCCGCGTTCCCGCAAGCGGCGGATAAGATCGAGCGATTTATAGGCCGCGATCCCGCCCCCGATGATCAATATGATGCGTTTGCCTTTCAGCATGGCAGGTCCGTCCTTGCGCTGTTCGCGCTCAAGCTATGCGCGGCGCGGCGGGTCCGCAAGTTACCTCAGCGCCGCGCAGGGATCACCGCGTTCTGCCGGCGGGCTGGACAGCACCATGTCGAACACGTCTTCCAGATTGGTGCCGGTCTCAGATTGGCCCAGCGCAAACACGTCAAGCTCCGGTCGCACGGTAGCCAGATAGGACGGCACGCCCCAATCGCGACGCGCGTGACCATTGCCGGTGATCAGCACGACAGATGGTCCTGTGTCATCAAGCGCGCGCAGGACGGCGCGGGCGAATGCGGCATCGCGAAACCGCTGCGCATCGACCATGCCGCCCATCATCTCCATCGGCATCGCCTCGCAATGCGCATCGAACTGCAGGGTCTTGCGGGTTTCAAGCTGGGTGTCCGGGATCGCCATGGTCAGGCCGTAGGCTTGCGCATCCGCGCCAAAGCTTGCCGCTGCGCCATCCGTGAACGCCGCGCGCACTGTCTCTGGCGGTTGCGCAGCGCCAATGAATTGTGCGTCCGAGGCCAGCATGAGCGGAATGTAGTCAGCGATATTGTTCCAATGAAACGTCTCGACGCTGGCGCGCAGCGCGCTTTCGTTTCGGGCCACATCATTCAGCGTTTCAGCCTCCGCAGGCATCAGCATTTCCCAGACAATCGCATCGGGCGACAGATCTGTGATCCACTCGGCCTGGCGCGCGTGATGCGCCGGGTTGTCGTGAAACTCACCCAGGATCACCACATCGGCGACGTGGGCCTTTTCCGGGATGTCGGCATGAGCAAAAGGCGCGGTCAGCAGAGCCGCGCCAAATGCGAGATATTTCAAGGGGTCACTGAAGCTCATGCGAGAAACGCATGCACCTCTCTGCTTTCCGCTTCAAGCGATTTGCGCATTTTTTGGAACGCCGCCGCTTCAAGCTGGCGCACGCGTTCCTTGCTTAGACCCAGCTCATCGCCCAGACTTTCCAGCGTGCGCGGGCGGTCAAGCAGCTTGCGTTCGCGCACGATGAACCGTTCGCGTTCGTTCAGCGCACTCATCGCCGACAAGAGCCATTCGCGCAGCTGCGCAGTGTCGTGCCGAGTTTCGACAATCTCTTCGGCCTGCGCGCCATCGTCTTCCAGCGCGTCAATCCACTCACGCCCTTCATCATCCGTCGATTGTGTGGCGTTGAGCGAAAAATCAGAGCCGGACAGACGCCCGTGCATCATTTCCACGTCATGCAGCGG
>JBCCUH010000151.1:0-5616 GCA_039197405.1 Pseudomonadota bacterium | reverse complement strand
GGCTGGGCCGAGCCGCAGATCGTGATCCGCTTCTGGATCATTTCGCTGATCCTCGCGATCGTCGGTCTGGCAACGCTGAAAGTGCGGTGAGAGGCCTTTCGTGCAAAAGCAAAAAAGCCACGGCTGTCGCGGCTTTGGGGGCTGGGCAGCCGGCTTTGCCGGCGGGCTGAGTAGGTCAGGCGTAGGACAAGGGAAGGCAGCGCGATGATTGCTGTGCAAGGGTATTCTGGCAAGCGCGTGGGCGTTCTGGGTCTTGGGCGCTCGGGCCTTTCGGCGGCGCGCGCCCTGCGCGCGGGCGGGGCCACCCCGATCTGCTGGGATGACAATGACGCGGCCCGCAGCAAAGCGCTGGACGAGGGGTTCGAGGTTGTCAGGCTAAGCGGGCAGACATTGGCCGATCTGAGCCTGCTTGTCACGTCGCCGGGCATTCCGCATCTTTACCCCGCGCCGAACCCGGTGATTGCCGAAGCGATGTCGCTGGGCGTGCCGGTGGACAATGACATCAGCCTGTTTTTCCAGTCCTTCGCAACCCGCGAATGGGACGGCTTTGACGTGACCCCCCGTGTTGTGGCGGTCACCGGTTCGAACGGCAAATCGACCACCTCGGCCCTCATCCATCATGTGCTGGAGCATGCGGGGCGTTCTGCGCAACTGGCAGGCAACATCGGGCGCGGGGTGCTCGATATTGACCCGGCGGTTGATGGCGATGTGGTGGTGCTGGAGCTGTCATCTTATCAGACAGAGCTGGCCCGCGCGCTAACGCCGGATATCGCGGTATTCACTAACCTTAGCCCCGATCATCTGGACCGGCATGCGGGGATGGGCGGCTATTTCGCGGCCAAGCGCCGCCTTTTTGCCGAAGGCGGGCCAGAGCGTGCGATCATCGGTGTAGATGAACCCGAAGGCGTGCATCTTGCTGGGCAATTGGCGATGGGCGCGCAGGATGATCGGGTGATCCGCATCTCCTCAGGACAAAAGCTGACGGGGTTTGGCTGGACGGTCCATGCCCGCAAGGGGTTTTTGTCGGAGTATCGCAAAGGACGTCAGATCGGCGCTGTCGATCTGCGCCAGATCAAAGGGCTGCCCGGCGCGCATAACCATCAAAACGCCTGTTGTGCCTACGCGGTCTGCCGCGCGCTGGGTCTGGCGCCGCGGGTGATCGAAGCCGGGTTTGCCAGCTATCCCGGCCTGCCGCACCGCAGCCAGATCGTCGCGGAAAAAGGCGGCGTGACGTTCGTCAATGACAGCAAGGCCACGAATGTAGACAGCGCGGTGAAAGCGCTGGGTGCCTTTGACAGGATTCACTGGATTTGCGGAGGCCTTCAGAAGGAGGGCGGGCTGGAGCCTTTGGTCGCGGCGGCGGGCAATGTGATCAAGGCCTATGTGATCGGCCGCGAGGCTGCGAATTTCGCGATGCAGCTGACCGGGGTTGAGGCCGAGGTTTGCGGCGATATGGCAACCGCAGTGGCGCGTGCAGCCGCAGGCGCGCAAAGCGGCGACACGGTGCTGTTGGCCCCCGCTGCGGCAAGCTTTGATCAATACGACAGCTTTGAAAAACGCGGCGCCGATTTCGTGGATCGGGTGACCGGTCTTTAGGGCGCGTCAGCATTTGAAGGCAAAATCCGTCTAGTCCTGCGTGCTCATTCCTGGAACTGAGCAGTTTTGACTGAAACTGGCGGCGGTTCTCAAATGGAGATGCTTCCTAGCGCGGCGCGTTAGCGTTTGTCGAAAAACCGCAGAAAAACAGTTGCTTTGCGCGGATTGTGCCGCCATCCTGTCAGGTGGCGGCGAGGGATTTCCTCGGACGTGTCGCCGCAGAGGCATATTGAATTGATATTTTTTCGTGCGATTTTTCTGGCGTTCTGCGCCGCCTGTGCCTCCGTTGGCGCCTGGGCCGAGACCGAGATCAGCTTTTATTTCGGCAATCAGACCGCGCCATCCTCGGTGGTTGCGGTCGCCGGTGACCGGGTGATCCCGAGGTTGCTGTTTTCGCAAAAATGGCAGGGTGCATCGCTGAAGGGGCCGATTTATGGCGGGGCGCGGATCACCAATTGGCGCACGCGGCAATACGGGCTGGGGCTGGATTTCGCGCATAACAAGGTCAAGCCTGCGGCGGGTGCGCGACCGCCAGGATTTTCAGCGCTGGAATTCACAGATGGGCTGAACACCTGGACGGCGAATGTCTACTATCGCTGGCCGGAAGCATTGGGCCGGGCGACGCCCTATGTGGGCGCCGGTGCGGGTCTTTCCATTCCGGGTGTCGAGGTGCGCTATGCCGGGTCTGACACGATTGGATATCAGGTGGCGGGACCGGCGGTGACATGGCTGGGCGGGGTCAGCTACAGACTGAATGATCAATGGTCGCTGTTCACAGAGTATAAAGGCACGTTCAGCTCGAACCGCGTGCGTTTGAATGGCGGGGGAACACTCAGCTCCGATATCGTCACCCCATGCGGTCAACATCGGTGTCAGTTTCAAATTCTGAGCTGTTAAGGCCGCAGCTTCAGGGCGTGATCAGATTGAATTTCGCCCGGATCGCCGCGTCTTGCTCCGGCGTCAGGTATTGCGGGTGGTGGCTTGCGAGGATCTGCCGCGCTTTGTGGTTGGCCCGGCGCCAGGCATCGGCGGCGCCTGCTTCGGCCCAGGTGCGCGGCTCGTCGCGGTCGGCAAGGGCGGGGTAGAAATAATCGCGCTCCATCGCCGCCAGCGTATGCGCGCCGCCCAGAAAGTGGCCCTCGCCCAGCACAGCCTCGCAGATCGCGTCAAAGCCCAGGTTCTCTGGGGTGACTTCGATGCCGCGCAACGCGCGGTAGGTATGCGAATGCATCTCGTCATCAAGGATGAAAGCCTCAAAGCTGGCACCCAGCAGCGAGGCGGTCATGCCCGAGCTTTCGTAGATCAGATTGCCACCGGCAAGCGCCGCTGCCATGGAGGTGATGCCTTTCTCCATGCCATATTGCGCATCGATGGCTTTGGCGTCGGTCATCGACGCGGCCACTCCTGAGGGCAGGCCCAGCCAGTTGGAGAGCTGCGCAGAGGCGGCATTGAGCACCGCCGTCTCACCCGAGCCGCCGGAAAAGGCGCCGGTGCGCAGGTCGATCACCAGCGGCCAGTTGGAAAAGATCATCGGAAAACCGGGTTGGATCGCGTGGACCATGACAAGGCTGGCAAGCGTTTCGGCAAGGGACTGCGCGAGAAAGCCAGCCAGCGTCGCGGGCGCAGTGGCCCCGGCCTGCGCGGCGGTGATGCAGGACATGGGCACGCCGTGCCGGATGCATTCATAAACCACATCCACCGCATCCTCGCCGTAGCGCATGGGCGAGATCACCGGGCTGATGTGTGCCTTCATGAAAGGGGCTTTGGCAAATTGGCCCGGGCCACCAGCGGCGATGTCGAGCATCTCCATGATCGGCGCAACATGCTCTGCCAATGTAAAGGCGGTGGCGGTTGGCTTGGTGGTGCTGCGAATGAGTGCGTAAGCGGTGTTCACATCCAGCGCGAACTCGCCCGGAACGTCTGTGGCGATACAGCAGCGGGTGAACCAGCTGACATTGGCGAGCGTGTCCTGCAGGCGTGTGAAGTCATGCAGATCGGCGAGGGTGGAAGGGCGGTAGAGCCCGCTATCCAGATCAAGCGTCTGCACTGCCGCCCCGCCGGTGCCGAAGTGCACGCGGTCGCCGCCGATGTGGATTGAACGGGCAGGGTCGCGCCCGTGCAGCGTGAACTCTTTGGCGGCGTGTATGATGGCGTCTTTGATCAGGTCTTTCGGAAAGAGCACGCGGCCATTCTCGGCTTCGCGCGCGCCTGCGGCCAGCAGGTCACGGCGCAAGCGGTCCGGTACCTCGCCCATACCGAGCCTGTCCAGCAGATCGAGCGCAGTGTCAAAGATGCTGTTCAGATCACCCTCGGTCAGGGGCTTGTAGGCGCCGCCGATCTGACCGGGCGGGCAGGGGTTTTCCGCAGGTCCAGCAGCGCGCTGGGCCAGCCGCCCCCTGCGGCCACTGCGCGCGCTCATTTGAGCGCCCTTGCCAGAAACTCTTGTGTCTCAGTTCGCTTGGGCGATGCGAAAAGGACCTCCGGCGCGCCTTCCTCGATGATCTTGCCGTCTTTCAGAAAACACACCTTATCCGCCGCCTCGCGTGCAAAGCCCATCTCATGGGTGGCCAACACCATGGTCATGCCGTCTTCTTTCAAGGCCCGCAAAGCATCCAGCACGTCGCCCACAAGCTGCGGATCCAGGGCCGAGGTGATCTCGTCAAAAAGCATGACTTCTGGCTTCATCGCCAGCGCGCGCACGATGGCAACCCGCTGTTGCTGTCCACCAGACAGCTGATCGGGATATTTGCCCATGTGACCGGCAAGGCCGAAGCGCTCAAACAGCGCGGTGATCTCAGGCAGCAGGCCTGCGCGGCTGCGCTTGTGAATGCGCCGCGGGGCGAGCATCACGTTCTCGGCGGCGGTCATATGCGGAAACAGGTTGTAGCTTTGGAAGACCATTCCGATGCGGCGGCGCACCGGTTCGGGATCAAGGCCGGGAATGGAGATATCCTCCCCATCGAGAAAGATCTCGCCGTCCTCGATGGCTTCCAGCAGGTTGACGCAGCGCAGCAGCGTGGATTTACCCGCGCCAGAAGCCCCGATCAGGCAGACCATTTCGCCAGTCGCCACGTCGAGATCAATCCCGTCGCAGACTGTGTTCTCGCCAAAGCGTTTGACGACGGATTTCAGGGACAGCTTGGGCATCATGACCGCTCCCTGTTTTGCCGGGCCATGAGGTAATCGGCATAGCGCGTGGCAGGGATGGTGAGGCAGAGAAAGATAACGGCAGCCCCCACATAAGGTGTGAAATTGGCGAGTAGAGATTTGTAGACGCCCGCCTGGCGGAAGATCTCCACCGGGCCGATGAAGCTGAGAAGTGCCACGTCCTTCTGCAGCGCAATCAGCATGTTCATCTGCGCCGGCACCACGCGCCGGATGGCCTGCGGCAGCACGACGTAGCGCATCACATCCCGCTCTGCGAGGCCAAGTGATTGAGCAGCGGCACGTTGCGATTTGTGTACACTATCGATGCCAGAGCGGAAAATCTCCGCCACATAGGCCGAATAGGTAAGGATCAGCGCAAGGCTGCCCCAGATGTAGGGCGAATTATAAGGTCGCGGCAGACCGAGGCCGGGAATGCCAAAGCCGATGAGATAGACCGTAAGCACCACAGGCACGCCGCGAAAAATGTCGGTGTAGAGCGCACCAAAGATGCGCAGCGGGAAAAGCGCGGGGTTTTGCACATCGCGCATCAGCGCCACCGCAAGGCCAAGAATTGCAATCAGCGGCGCGCACCAGGCGAAGATCGCCACATCCAGCAGGAAGGCGTCCAGCAAACCGGGAAAGGTTTTGGCGAAAACCTCCCAGTTGAAAAAGCTTTTCTGCACCTTTGCCCAGCCGGGGGCCAGAGGCACGAGGATCAGGATTGCCAGCACAACAGCAACCGTGCTGGAGCCCGCAATGATCAAGGACCGGCGTTTCAGCCGGTCCTCGTAGAGTTGGCGGCGGGTCTTGCCGCCCTGCGCGTTGGTGGTCATGAGGCGCGCTTACTTGATGAGGGGAACGCCGGTGGTGTCC
>JBCCUH010000150.1:0-5632 GCA_039197405.1 Pseudomonadota bacterium | reverse complement strand
CCAGTAACTGGAAGGTCAAGAGCTGTGTTGAAAGTTTTCTGCAAGCTCGGTAGAGGCCCTAACTTGCCCGCCGATGCCACCTCCAATTTGCGATCCGGCGTTTCACTACTCAAACTTCGATCATAGCTGTGATATGCAGGTCCCCGAACAAGTGATGGATACGTCAAGTGACTGTAATGAATGGTGAAAACATCGAGAGTAGCGCGCATTTGAGCGTTGCGCCGATGATGGATTGGACCGATCGTCACTGCCGCTATCTGCACCGGCTGATGTCGCGTCACGCGTTGCTTTACACCGAAATGGTCACCGCTCCGGCGCTGGTACGGGGCGGGGCGCTGCATCTTCTGGCGTATTCACCGCAAGAGCAGCCGGTTGCCCTTCAGCTTGGCGGCTCTGATCCTGCAGAACTGGCACAGGCGGCCCGGCTGGGCTGCGATGCAGGTTACGCAGAGATCAATCTGAACGTGGGTTGCCCGTCTGACAGGGTGCAATCGGGCACATTCGGGGCGGTGCTGATGCGCGATCCGGGGCTGGTCGTTGACTGCTGCGCGGCCATGCGCGCGGCCTGCACTGTAGATGTGACCGTGAAATGCAGGATTGGCGTGGATGATCAGGACCCGGAAGTGGTGTTGCCGGAGTTCATCGCCCGGGTTGCTGCTGCTGGTGTCACGCGGTTCACCATTCACGCCCGCAAAGCCTGGCTGCAGGGGCTCAGCCCCAAGGAAAATCGTGATATCCCGCCGCTTGATTATGATCTGGTGCGGCGGATGAAAGCCATGTTCCCGGCGCTGCATATTGGTATCAACGGTGGCGTCAATTCGCTGGATGAGGCCGCTGCTTTTCTTGAAGAGGGGCTTGATGGCGTAATGATCGGGCGCGCCGCCTACCATCGGCCTGCCGATATACTGCTGGCAGCGGATCGCACTGTTTTCGGGATGGATAGCCCGGCACGAACGCGGGACGAGATTGTGCAGGACATGCTGCCATACATCGATGCGCATCTGGAGCAGGGGGGCAAGCTGGGCCAGATCACGCGGCATATGCTGGGGCTTTATGCAGGGCAACCGGGCGCGCGGCTGTGGAAACGTCATCTGTCTGAACAGGCGCACAAGCCGGGTGCGGGATCACAAACGGTGCTGGACGCGTTGGACCGCATGCAAAGCGCGCGCGTCGCAGCATGAGGCGCAGGGCAGACAGACGACAAAGGGGGCGGGTGTGACGGAGACGGCTTTATTTGTTCAGATGCTGCTGCTGCTTATGGCGACGGGCGCATTTGCCGGAATACTTGCGGGACTTTTGGGCGTCGGTGGCGGCATCGTTCTGGTTCCGGCATTTTATTATGTGTTTGGCGTTCTGGGGTATGAAGGGCCGCAGCTGATGCAGATCTGCCTGGCCACCTCTTTAGCGACCATCATCGTCACCTCGGTTCGGTCGGTTCTAAGCCACAACAGGAAAGGCGCGGTAGAATGGCCCATTCTTCGCAGCTGGGCACTGGGCATTGCTGTCGGGGCGGTGTTTGGCATGCTGACAGCAGCATCGCTCAGATCCGGAGTGCTGCAGGCGATTTTCGGCCTTTTGGCGGCTGCAGTGGGGGGATACATGACCTTCGGCAAAGCCGGTTGGCGCCTGGCTGACGCGATGCCCGAAGGGGCAGGGCGGATCGCGGCCTCGCCTCTGCTGGGGTTTTTATCGGTGTTGATGGGCATCGGGGGTGGCAGTTTCGGCGTGCCCTTCATGTCGCTGCACAACGTGCCTATTCACCGCGCGGTTGCCACCGCCGCTGGTTTTGGCGTGATCATTGCAGTGCCTGCCGTCATCGGATTTCTCTTCCTGCCTATCGATCCTTCCATGCGGCCCCCTTTGACCATCGGTGCAGTCAACCTGGTGGCCTTTGCCGTGGTGATTGCCATGACGCTGATCACGGCGCCCTGGGGCGTCAGGCTGGCCCATGCAATGGACCCGGCGCCGCTGAAACGCGCGTTCGGGGCGTTCTTGATCCTCGTGGCACTGAACATGCTCAGAAAGGCCGCAGGGTGGTAAGCGCGTTTGATCGCGACGGATATATTGTTCTGGGGCCGGATGAGCGGGTCGCGGCCTGGTCCAAAGCCGCTCATCAAGTGGCGTTGCACCGGGCCCAGGATGAAGCCTTGCGCAAAACATGGTTGCGGCACCAGGGAACCTGGTTTGTTGGCGTGGATGCCCTGCCCAATGCGCGCGATGGCGCGATTGGCGGGGTGCCGCTAACGGGCCCTTGGGCGCCGTTCATCAAGGCGCCGGAGACCTGGCATGCGGCGCAGCTGTCGGTGGTTTATCCCGGCTATCCAAAGCAGGACCCGGACGAAAGCGATGCCAACCACAGGTTTCGCATCAATCGCTGTGCGGCGCATGTGGATGGCATTTTGCTGGAAAATGGCAGGCGGTTTTTGCGAGAGCCACATGCCTTCGTTCTTGGGTTGCCGCTGAACAGCAGCGAGGCCTGCCCACTGGTTGTCTGGCCGGGAAGTCACCTGCTGATGGGAGCGGCGCTGAAAGAGGTGCTTCAAGAAGATCCGCAGGCGGATATCACAGAGGTCTACAAAACCGCGCGCGCGTCTGTCTTTGCCAAAATAGATCCGGTGCAGGTGTCTGCAGATCCGGGGCAGGCGGTCTTGTTGCACAGGCATCTTCTGCACGGGATTGCGCCCTGGAAAACCGGTGACACCGCGCCGCCGGAGGGGCGCATGGTGGCATATTTCAGACCGCAGATGGACAGGCTGGAAGACTGGGCGGTTTAGAAAAGCGGGAAAAATGTCTTTGCAAAGACATTAGGCAAATCTGTATGCAAACAGATTTACTGCGCCCGGAAATGCTTGGACAGCTTCAAGCCCTGACCTTGATAGTTGGATGCGATGTCCGCACCGTACAGCTGCGCAGGGATCTCTGACATATGTTCGTAGACCAGGCGGCCCACGGTCTGGCCATGCTCCAGCACGAAGGGTGCCTCATGGCAGCGCACTTCCAGAACCCCGCGTGAGCCGGAGCCGCCGGCGGCGGAATGGCCAAAACCGGGATCGAAGAAGCCTGCGTAATGCACGCGAAACTCGCCGACCATGGCAAGAAAGGGCGCCATTTCCGCAGCATAGGCGGGCGGGATGTGTACAGCTTCGCGGCTGACGAGGATATAAAAGGCGCCCGGGTCAAGGATGATCTGCCCATCGCTGGTGCGCACTTCTTCCCAGTATTCGGCCGGATCGTAATGCCCGATCAAATCAAGATCGATGACGCCCGTGTGTGGTTTTGCGCGGTAGCCGACCAGATCGCTCTCTTTTGGTTCAAGATCAACGGAAAAGCCCAGGCCATCGTCAATCAGCGCGGCACCGTTCACCAATACATCGGTGGCGTGCAACTGGGACAGCTCTGCATCGTCCAGAACGGCCTGACCTTCGCGAAAGCGGATCTGATTGAGGCGCATGCCGGGCCGCACCAGAACCGAGAAAGAGCGCGGGCATATCTCGGCAAACAGCGGGCCGGAATAGCCGGGCGCAATGCGGTCAAACTCTGCGCCACCATCGGTGATCAGGCGGGTCAGAAGATCAAGACGACCGGTGGAGCTTTTGGCATTGGCCACGGCCTGCAAGCCCTCTGGCAGGTCCAGGCTTTCCATCAGCGGAACCACATAGACCGCACCTTTTTCCAGCACGGCGCCGCCGTCAAGTTCGATCCGGTGCATTTCAAATTCGGCAAGGCGATCGGTCACACTGCGCCCGTGGCCTGCCAGAAAGGAGGCGCGCACACGATAGGCCACACGGCCTAAACGCAGATCAAGGCTGGCTGGCTGGATTTGTTCGGGGATGACAGCAGGCGCGCCGCTGATCTGGCCATTTGCGATCATCGCCTCAAGACGCTGGCTGGGCAACACACCTGTCATCGCAACTCTCCCAAGGCCCGCAAAATGCAAGGCCATGCCAAGACCGCAGGCTGTGTTGAAATGGTCGGGCTAGCAGGACTCGAACCTGCGACCTTCCGTCCCCCAGACGGACGCGCTACCAGGCTGCGCCATAGCCCGACGCCTGATGAAGCGCTGTTTACTGGAAATGCGCGCAGGAGCAAGGGTAAAATCAATCGCACTGCCGTGAATCGGCCGCAGTGCAGCGCAGGTGCGGTCAGCGGCCTGTTGCGGCCATGCGATCGCGCAGGGCGCGCAGTTCGGCCAGCGGCCCGCTCAGGTCATCTGCAAGATCAGGCGAGAGGCGCCGTGCGCCTTTCAGGGCGGACAAAACCCCGCCCGCGTCCGAGTAACTGCTGATCTCCGGGGCGATTTTTGCAACGGGCGGCACATCGGCCATCAAGGCCGGATTGGCCAAAGTGGCAGGTTCGCTGTCCTCCGGCGTATCTGCCAGCGCGTCGCCCTGGGTTTCAAGCGCATCGGCGACATCTTCATCGCTGTCAGCTTCAACCGGAACCAGCCGTGCAACCGGATCGATCGTCAAACCTGATGGCGCCGGAGCCTCGGAGTTGTTTTGCTCCGCATCGTTCCGATCGGGCGCTTTGGCGGCAACAGGTGGCATTTCTGTGGGCTGCGCGTCATCGGGTGACGGGGCATTGTCGGTCACGGGCGGTGTCGTTTCAGGAGCGGAGCGGCGCAGGAAGGCGGGCAGGCTGTCCGGGTCAAAGGTGGGCGCGTCGTCGTCCTGACTGTCGGTCGTTTCGGCACCGGGCGCTGCGTCTGCTTCGTCCGACTGGGCGGTATGAGAAAACACCGGCTCGGTTGCCTGGGTGTCACCTGCACCTTCTGCGTCTGTGTCTGCAGTGTCAGCTTCGGCCTGTGCCGGGCCATCGTCTGACTTGGCTGTCGCAGCCGTGCTTGCATCTTCACTTTCCGCCTCAGCAGAATGCGCGGTGGCATCACCGGCGTCGGCTTCATCTGGCGCGGTTTCTTCACGAGGACGGAAGTTCAGGACGCGGGCAGGCTCTTGCGGGGCAGGGGGCGCTTCGGGCACATCGATGAAACCTGCCTCTTCAACGACATCTTCATCCAGCGGCTGGCTGAGGCCAGAGACATGTTTGACGCCATGTTCGCGCAACAGTTTCTGCGCGCCCTTGATCGTCAGACCGTCATCATGCAGCAGTTTTTTGATACCGCCCAACAGCAGCATGTCCGCAGGCCGATAATACCGTCGCCCACCGGCGCGTTTCACTGGTTTGACCTGAGTGAACTTGCTTTCCCAAAACCGCAGCACATGTGCGGGTGTGTCGAGCCAGTCGGCCACTTCGCTGATCGTTCTGAACGCGTCCCGCGATTTGCTCATGGCCGGTTAACTCTTCGCCTAGCTGCGCTTGTTGCCAGCGGCCACGCGATCCTTCATCAGATGAGAGGGGCGGAACGTCAAAACACGGCGCGGATTGATCGGAACTTCTTCCCCGGTTTTCGGGTTGCGGCCCACACGCGCCGCCTTGTCACGCACCGAAAACGTGCCGAAAGACGAGATTTTCACCTGCTCGCCTGCCACCAGCGCATCGGACATGTGTCCCAGAATGCTTTCGACAAGTTCGGCAGACTCGTTGCGGGACAAACCAACCTCGCGAAAAACAGCTTCGCTCAGGTCCATACGTGTAAGAGTTTTATCAGACATACATCCCCCCCGGGTGTTTG
>JBCCUH010000149.1:0-5697 GCA_039197405.1 Pseudomonadota bacterium | reverse complement strand
GCGCTTGCCGCCAAGGTGCCTGCGGATATCCTGAACGACAAGGAAGCGCTTGATCTGGTGCGGTCCTATTACTCGATCTCCGAAGAACAGCGCCGCCGTCTGTTCGATCTGGCGCGGGTTCTGTCGGACGTTGCCTGAATTATCGTGACGCGGGATCAGAGGTGATCCTGCCTTGAAGCGCGATTGGCAGGCGACTAGCATGCATGGGACCAACAGTTTCAGGGACCTTCATTGCATGACTGACCTTCCTTCGGATGAAGTCTGGGCCGTTGCAGACGCGCTTGCCGATGTGGCTGGCAAAGCCATCCTGCCGCATTTCCGCGCCACCTCGCTTGCTGCGGAAAACAAGCTGGACGAGGGGTTTGACCCTGTCACCATCGCGGATCGCGCCGCCGAAGAGGCCATGCGCGCCGTTCTGGCCGACATGCGGCCAAACGATGGGATTCTGGGCGAAGAATTCGCACCGGTCGCGGGAACCTCCGGTCTGACCTGGGTGCTGGATCCGATCGACGGCACGCGCAGTTTCATCAGCGGCACCCCGACTTGGGGGGTGCTGATCGCCCTGGTTGGCGAAGATGGCCCAATTCTGGGGGTCGTGGATCAGCCCTATATCCGCGAACGCTTTTGCGGAGGATTGGGGCGCGCCAGTGTGACAGGCCCCATGGGAACGCACCCTCTGGTTACGCGGCCCACGACCAAGCTTGTTGATGCGACCATATTCACCACCTTCCCTGAAGTTGGCACTGATGCCGAACGCGCGGCTTTCAACGCGGTCGCAGGTCAGACCCGGCTGACGCGCTATGGCTGTGACTGCTACGCCTATGCTCTTGTTGCGGCAGGACAAATTGATCTTGTGATGGAAGCGGGATTGAACGCTTATGACATCTGCGGGCCGATTGGCGTGATCGAAGCCGCAGGCGGGATCGTCACGAACTGGGAAGGCGGGCCGGTTCACGAGGGCGGGCGCGCCCTTGCTGCATGCACGCCAGAATTGCATCGTGCGGCGCTGGAAATTATCCACAGCACTTGAAACGCGGCCCTGAAGGGCTACCTTAGCGGTGATCGTGGGCGAGTCCTTGGCTCTTTTCTGTCGTCTGCGGTCATTTACTGAGTTTTGCGGTCGGGCGATGTTGCCACCCCCGAAGGGAGCGCTTTGATTTCATTTTTGAATGAGCGCTGACGCATGCAAAACCGAATATCCGATGAGACCCTGATCAAAGGTGCAACGCTTGCCCTCACGATGGACGATGCCGCGCGCGAGATCGCCGATTGTGATATCCTCCTCCGGGACGGGCAAATCGCCGGTATCGGGCCCGGGCTGACGACAACGGGCAGGGTGCTGAATGCGGCGGGCTGTCTGGTTACCCCCGGTCTGGTCAACACGCATCACCATCTTTTCCAGACGCTGACGCGGGCTGTTCCCGGTGGGCAGGATGCGCTGTTGTTTGGCTGGCTTGAGACGCTCTATCCGATTTGGTCCCGGTTTGGTCCTGAAGAGATTTATGTGTCGGCGCAGATTGGACTGGCCGAATTGATGCTGTCGGGCTGCACGCTGACCTCTGATCATCTCTATCTTTTTCCGGGCGGGGCGCGCCTTGATGATACGATTGCTGCAGCGCGTGACATTGGTATGCGGTTTCATCCCACGCGTGGCGCCATGTCGATCGGGCAAAGCAGCGGTGGCCTGCCGCCTGACAGCCTTGTCGAAAAGGAAGCGGATATTCTGAACGATTGCATCCGGGTAATCGACGCCCATCACGATGCGCGCGAAGGGTCCATGTGCCGGGTCGGGGTTGCGCCCTGTTCGCCTTTTTCCGTCACGCGCGATCTGATGCGTGATGCGGCCGTACTTGCGCGCGACAAGGGTGTGATGCTGCACACGCATCTGGCAGAGAATGACGAAGACATCGCCTATTCGCTGGACAGGTTTGGCTGTCGCCCCGGTCAGTATGCCGAAGATCTGGGCTGGACCGGTGACGATGTCTGGCATGCCCATTGCGTCAAGCTGGACGGGGCCGAGATTGACCTTTTTGCGCGCACGCAAACTGGCGTCGCCCATTGTCCCTGTTCCAATTGCCGGCTTGGCTCTGGCATTGCGCCGGTGCGCGCGATGCGCGATGCGGGCGTTCCTGTCGGGCTGGGCGTTGACGGATCGGCCAGCAATGATGCGGGCAATCTGGTGCTGGAGGCACGGCAATCGATGCTGTTGCAACGGGTCGCGCTTGGCGCCGATGCAATGAGTGCGCGCGATGCCTTGCATATCGCGACACGCGGCGGGGCGGAGGTTCTGGGGCGCGATGATTGCGGGCAGATTGCCATTGGCAAACGCGCAGATCTGGCGATCTGGGATATGTCAGGTATCGAAGCTGCCGGTAGTTGGGATGCGGGCGCATTGCTGCTGGCCGGGCCGTCCCGCGTGCGCGATCTGTTCATCGAAGGGCGGCAGGTTGTGGCGGATGGTCATGTGACCACCCTTGATCTGCCAGGGGTGATCGAGCGGCAGAACACGCTGGCGCGCCGATTGGCCGAATAACGTCACGCGCTTTGGCGCCCAAGGTCACTGCAGGCAGCGCTGCCCGGCGATCCACACATCGGCAATGGCGCGGTCATCGCCCATCATGATGGTGGGAAACACCCGGTCCCATTCGTCGCGGGCTTCGGCCTCACGCTGCGCGATGGCTGGGGTGGAGGCGAGATCAAGGATCACCAGATCGGCGGTTTTGCCCGGCTCGATCGTTCCGATTTCGTGCCCCAGATGCAGCGCGCGGGCCGAGCCCTGGGTGGCCAGCCACAGCAGATGGCCTGCATGCAGCACCAAGCCGCGCAATTGCCCGATCTCATAGGCCGCTGCCATGGTGCGCAGCATCGAAAAGCTGGAGCCGCCGCCGGTGTCGGTGGCCAGACCGACGGGGATGCCCCGCGCCGTCAACCCGGCCATGTCAAAGAGCCCCGAGCCGATGAAGGTGTTGGAGGTGGGGCAATGTACGAGCGCGGCATCGGTGTCAGCGATGCGGTCAATCTCGCGCGGCTGCAGATAGATCGAGTGTCCGTAAAGGCCGCGCGCGCCCAGCAGGCCGAATTGCTCGTAGGTATCAAGATAATCGCGGGCGCCGGGAAACAGCTCCTGCACCCAGGCGATTTCATCGGTTTGCTCGCTCAGATGCGTTTGCATCAGACACTCCGGGTGTTCGGCCCAAAGCGCGCCCATCGCCTCCAGTTGCGCCGGGGTTGATGTGGGCGAGAAGCGCGGTGTGATCGCATAGCTGGCGCGCCCGGTTCCGTGCCATGTCTCCAGCAGGGCCTTGCTGTCGTCATAAGCGCTTTGCGCGCTGTCCTGCAGGCCGTCCGGCGCGTTGCGATCCATGCAGGTCTTTCCCGCCACGACACGCTGGTTGGATTTGGCAGCCTCGGAAAAGAAGGCATCGACGCTGGCGGGATGGATGGTGCAGAAGCTGGCCACTGATGTGGTGCCATGGGCGCGGGTCAGCTGAAAATACCGCGCCGCGATCTGTTGCGCATAACCGGGATCGGCAAAGCGCATTTCTTCGGGGAAGGTATAGGTGTTCAGCCAGTCGATCAGCCGCTTGCCCCAACTGGCGATAATTGCGGTCTGTGGGTAATGTGCATGCGCATCGATGAAGCCGGGGCAGATCAGCTGCCCGGTATGACGGTGCACCTGCGCCTCTGGATGGGCGCGCGTGATCGCATCAGCCGGTCCGATCCGGGTGATCGTGCCCTTGTCGATCACGATGCCCTGATCGGTATCGATCCGGCAGGCTTCCAGCGCTGGCCGCTCAAAGGGAGAGCCGTCAAACCGCAGCACATTGCCGATCAGAATATCCATGTAACCCCCAGGTTTGCCGGGGAGCATTCTAGCAAAGCCGTACTGCAGGCTCTATTCGAAAATGATTGAAACACCCTCTGTTTGTCGGGCAAGCCATGGCCTATGGTCCGGCGCATGACAGACCCGATCAAAGACATGCGCGCCGACGCGCGGCTGGAAGCGGAAGACGGCGATTACGAGCTGGAACGCAGCGATGTGATCGCGGTGCTTGATGCGGTGGATCAGGGTGATGCCGCGCGGCTGTCGCATCTGATGGACCCGATGCACCCGGCTGATATTGCCGACCTTCTGGAACAGGTCGGGTCGGGGGCGCGGCGCGATCTGATCGATCTTTACGGGCGCGAGTTTGACGGGGAGATCCTGTCGGAACTGGATGAAAGCATCCGCGAGGAAGTCATTGGCGCGCTGCGTCCGGATGTTCTGGCCGAGGCGGTGCGTGAGCTGGAAAGCGACGATGTCGTTGACCTCATCGAAGATCTGGATGAAGCGCAGCAGGATGTCATTCTGGACGTTCTGGAAGACAGCGATAGAGTGGCGGTCGAACAATCGCTGACCTTCCCGGAGAACTCTGCGGGCCGCCTGATGCAGCGCGAGGTGGTGGTGGCGCCCGAGCATTGGGATGTGGGCCAGACCATTGACTATCTGCGCGGCACCGAGGATTTGCCGGAGCAATTCTATCACGTCACACTCGTTGATCCGCGCCAGCATCCGGTGGCCAATGTAACGCTTGGCAAGCTGATGGGGTCGCGGCGCGAGACCATGCTGAAGGATATCACCGAGGATGTCTTCCAGATCATCCCGGCGATGCAGGACGAAGGCGAAGTGGCCTATGCGTTCAATCAATACCACCTGATTTCGGCGCCGGTCGTCGATGACGAGGGCCGCCTTGTGGGTGTGATCACCATCGATGATGCAATGATCGTGCTGGATGAAGAACATGAAGAAGACATCCTGCGCCTTGCCGGTGTCGGCGAAGGATCCTTGTCTGACCGGGTGATCGGCACGACCAGACAACGGCTGCCCTGGCTTGCGGTCAATCTGGTCACGGCGATCATGGCCAGCCTGGTCATTGCGCAGTTCGAAGAGGCGATTGCCCAGCTGGTGGCGCTTGCGGTGCTGATGCCCATCGTCGCCTCCATGGGCGGTAATGCAGGCACGCAAAGCCTGACCGTCGCCGTGCGGGCCATTGCGACCAAGGATTTGACCGGCTCGAACGTGTGGCGCGTGATCCGCCGCGAGGTGCTGGTCGGGCTGATCAACGGTCTGGTCTTCGCGGTCCTGATGGGGATTGTGGGGCTGGTGTGGTTCGGCTCGCCTGCGCTGGGCTATGTGATTGCCGCCGCAATGGTGATCAACATGGTCGTCGCCGGGTTGGCGGGAACGGTGATTCCGGTTCTATTGGAGCGGCTTGGCATTGACCCGGCGCTGGCCTCGGGCGCTTTTGTCACCACAGTGACGGATGTGGTCGGTTTTTTTGCATTCCTTGGATTGGCTGTTGTGGTGCTGTTATGAGCGATGAACTGACCCGGATGAAAGCGCAGGCGCGCAAAACCGCGTTCGAGCGGCGCAAAGCGGCGTTTCAAGCAGCAAATGCCGCGCAATCTGCCTATCTCAGCGAGGTGCTGGCAGGCTATCGCGGGGTGCCCATTGCAGGTTACAGCCCGATGCGCACCGAGATCGATCCGCTGCCGGCCATGGCCGAGGCAGCGGCGCATGGGCCGGTTGGTATGCCGGTCATTCAGGCGGCTGCCACACCGCTGGAGTTTTGCGAATGGACGCCGGGCTGCGTGATGGTGCCGGGCACATTCGGGGCCAGCGTGCCGGAGGCTGGCGCGTGGGTCGAGCCGGAGATC
>JBCCUH010000148.1:0-5700 GCA_039197405.1 Pseudomonadota bacterium | reverse complement strand
GATCTGAACAGCATTCAGAGCCGCACCTTTGCGCAGGTTGTCACTGACGCACCAAAGGTTCAGCCCGTTCTCAATCGTGCTGTCCTGACGGATGCGGCTGATGAAGGTCGCGTAATCGCCGACACACTCTATGGGCGTGACGTACCCACCGGCCTCGCGTTTATCGATCACCATGATGCCGGGCGCTTCACGCAGGATATCGCGGGCCTCATCTTCGTCGAGGAAATCCTCAAACTCGATGTTTACGGCCTCAGAGTGCCCCACAAAAACCGGCACGCGCACGCATGTGGCCGTGACCTTGATTGACGGATCCACGATCTTTTTCGTCTCCGCCACCATCTTCCACTCTTCTTTGGTTGAGCCATCCTCCATGAAGGTGTCGATGTGGGGAATGACGTTGAACGCGATCTGCTTTTGGAACTTGTGGGGCTCCACCTCAGTGGTCGGATTGTAGACGGCTTTGGTCTGGTCCCAGAGCTCATCCATGCCGTCTTTGCCGGCACCCGAGACGGATTGATAGGTGGACACCACGACGCGCTTGATCTTCGCGCGATCATGCAGTGGCTTCAGGGCCACCACCATCTGAGCGGTGGAACAATTTGGGTTCGCGATGATGTTCTTTTTGGAATAGCCGTGGATTGCGTCTGCGTTCACCTCAGGCACGATGAGCGGCACATCAGGATCGTAGCGATAGAGCGACGAATTATCGATCACAACGCAGCCAGCCGCAGCCGCCTTGGGCGCATATTCCTTGGTCGCAGTCGAGCCGACGGCAAACAGAGCAATATCCCAGCCGGTGAAATCAAACGTATCAAGGTCTTTTGTCGTCAGTGTCTTCTCGCCAAAGCTGACTTCCGTGCCCAGCGAACGACGGCTCGCCAGCGCTTCAATCTCATCCACCGGGAACGCGCGTTCATCGAGGATGTTCAGCATTTCGCGGCCCACGTTTCCGGTGGCGCCAACGACAACGACTTTATACCCCATGTCGGGTAACTCCTATCAAAGACCAAATGCTGCCCGCCCGATGCGCGCAGCAAGTGGCCTATACGCCCTTATTCTTCGGGCGAAAAGGGGGCTGCGGCAAAGGGTGCCGCAACTGTGACCTCAATCGGTGCGATCCTGACAGAAGCCATAGATCACAAGGCCAACGGCAAGGATCACGGCAAAGAACATCAGCACGACGTCATGGCCCGCTGCGCCGCCGCCCTGAGCTGCAAAAAGCCGCCCGGAGATCATCTGGCTGAGGCCCACGCCGCCAATCCCGAAAAGGTTCATCAGCGTGATGCCGCGCCCGGTCAGATGCGCAGGCAGAAAAGCGCGCCCATGGGCCATGATCACGGGAAAAGACAGACCAAAGAGACCAACACCCGCAAAAAGGATCACAGCGCTCCAGTAGCCAGTGGCAAGGCCCAGCGCGAGGGCAAAAAGGCAGACCAGCGCCAGGGCATTGCCGCCAAAAACCACCCATTTGCGCGTGCCGAAGACGCGATCAAGCGGGCCATAGATGAACGTGCCCGCGATCATCGCGCAGGCCATGATGGTCGTCGCCAGCGCCGCGCCGCCGCCCTGAATGTCGGTCATATAGGGTCCGATCCACAGTCCCCTGAGCGCGCCGGCGGGCGCGTATCCGACAAGCATCAGCGGAAAGATCAGCCAAAGCGCAGGCATCGCCAGAATGCTGAGAACAGTGCCGCCTTCGGATGCGTCCAGCTTTTCGGGGTCTTTCACAAAAGCCAGGATGCCCGCGGCAATCACCCCTGTGACCACCGCCAGACCCCATAGCGACTCGCGCCAGCCAAAGCTCTCGACCGCCAAGGCCAGTGGCCCGGCGCCTGCCAGATTGCCCAGCGAACCGACACCGATCATCACCGCCGCCAGGGTCGCAAACATCGCCGCCGAGTACTGCCGCGCAAACAAAAAGAACGACGCCATCAGCACCGGCGAACAGCCGACCCCGATCAACAGCATTGCAATGTTGATGTGCAGAGCCGACTGCGCCAGCGCGAAAACCACCGCGCCGCCTGCACCGCCAAGCAACAAAAGAACCGATGCGGTACGGCGCGGACCATGCACATCAAGCGCCCAGCCTACCGGGATCTGCATAACCGCAAAGCTCAGAAACCAAAGCCCCGAGGCGGTTGCTAACTCATCCGGCCCTACGCCCAGATCGCGCCCCAGAACATCCGTCATCACCGCCAGAAACGCGCGGAAAAACTGGCTCAGCACATAGCCCAAGGTCAAAAAGATCAGCCCAGCGTTCATACGCGCCTCCCACGTTCACCCAGCGATCTGACATGAAACCTCAGGTTTGACCAGCGCGGTCTCTCCCTTCATCTTGCCAGATAAACTCCGGGGAGCGCGAGGGGCAGCGCCCCTCGCCCACGTCGGATTGGCGCAGCCAATTCGAAACCTCTTAGGCGTTATCTTCACCCAGCTTTGGCGAGGCGCGATGCAACGCCAGGTCAGCATCCGAGAAAACGAAAGGCGCGCGCACACCCGGCACCCCATCCAGCTCGATCAGCATCCCGCGCGCTTTTATCTGCGGATCATCCAGCATCTCGCCCATGTCGTTGATCGGTCCGGCGGGCACGCCCTGCGCTTCGCAGGCGGCGAGCAAATCAACCTTGCTCATCTTCATCGTCTCGGCTGTAAGCCGCGCGGTCATCTCATCACGATTGGCGATCCGATCCGAATTGCCCTGAAACTTCTCTTCAAATCCCATCTCAGGGATCCCCAGCAAAGCACACAGCCGCTGATACTGCGCATCATTTCCGGTCGCGATGATGATATGCCCATCGGCACAATCAAAAACCTGATAAGGTGTCAGGTTCATATGGGCATTACCCATAAGGCCCGGCGCATCCCCGGTTGCCAGATAGTTCATCGCCTGATTGGCCGTCACCGAGGCCGCCACATCCAGAAGCGCCATGTCGATTTGCTGGCCTTGCCCCGTCGCATGCCGTTGATGCACTGCCGCCAGAATAGCCGACACCGCGTAGACACCCGTGAAAATATCCGTGATTGCGACGCCCGATTTCTGCGGCTGACCACCTGGCTCGCCAGTGATGCTCATCAGACCGGACATGCCTTGAATGATGAAGTCATAGCCTGCGCGATGCGCGTAGGGGCCCGTCTGACCGAAGCCAGTAATCGAGCAGTAGATCAGGCGTGGAAACCGCTCTTTCAGCGCCTCGTAGTCCAGGCCATATTTTGCCAGCCCGCCGACCTTGAAATTCTCGATGAGAATGTCTGCATCGCCCAGCATCTCCAGCACCTGCGCCTGACCTTCAGGGGTGCGGAAATCAACGGTGACAGAGGCTTTGCCCCGATTGCAGCTGTGGAAATAGGCCGCAGAGGTATCGCCCTCGCGTTCGATAAAGGGCGGGCCCCAGCGGCGAGTGTCATCACCTGCGGGGGCCTCGACCTTGATCACCTCGGCGCCCAGATCAGAGAGCGTCTGACCGGCCCACGGGCCAGCCAGTATCCGCGCCAGCTCGACAACTTTCAGGCCAGCGAGAGGCGCGGGTTTGCTCATGCGTTACTCCAGCATACCGTCGATCAGGGACGACATCTCTGAATAGCTCATGTTGTTGTACTTGGTGCCGTTGATCACGAAGGACGGGGTTGAATTGATGTCGTCCCTTTCAGCGTTGCCCTGGTACCAGGTCACCAGCGCCTGCGCCTTGTCTGCATCCTGCAAACACGCGTCCAGCATCTCATCCGTCAACCCGGCAACCTTACCGATCTTGCGCAGCTCGCCGACGATGGCCGTAGCATCCCCTGCGCGCGCCCAGTTCTGCTGCTCTGCATAGAGCATGTCAGTCACACCAAAGAAACGCTCCGGCCCGGCACAGCGCGCCACCATCGAGGCCCAGAGACCGTAGCGGTCGAAATAGACCTCGCGGTAGGTGAATTTCACCCTGCCCGTGTCGATGTAGTCTTTCTTCAGATCCTTGTAAGCGTTCGCATGAAAGCTCGCGCAATGGGGACATGTGTAAGATGCGTATTCGATGATCTCCACCTTCGCATCTTGCGATCCCAGGACCATGTCCGGAATGTCGCTTTCCTGTGCGCCGAGCGCGGTCATGCTGAACAGTAGGGCCGCAGTGGCGGCAAGAAAAGTGCGAAGCATTGTCTGCCTCTCCTCAATTGTTGGTTCTGGATAGTACGTTTTGGGCCAGACGCTCAAGCGCATTGCGCAGATCGTCATTGTCGATCTTTGATGCGACTTTTTCCGCCGCCGCCTGAACCTTCGCAGAAGGTTCGGGTTTGCCTTGATCGGTCTTGCGATGCTCGAAATCCACCCGTCCTTCGGAAAATCCCACGGGCGAGGTTTGAGTAATGCGCACCCGGCTGATCGCATTGTAGCCGTAAATGGCATTGACCCTGGCGCGCAGCTGCTCTTTCTGCATCTCGATCATCGGCGCATGCGCCCCTGTCGTCAGGATCGTCAGCGTCGCACCAAAGCCCTGCCGCCCATAGCTGACATCCACAGGCCGCGTGACCGCAGCCATCTCCGGGCCAGCCACCTCTTCCCAATGGGTCAGAATCCGGGATTGCGCAAACCCCCGCGATTCAGAGGCCTTGCGAATGCGCTGCGTCAGCAGGCTGGACGTGCGGGCGAAGCCTTTTGTGGTTGCGCGACGTTGCGCCATGTCTTGCATCCCTTTGCTGCGCTCTATTTTAGTGGTCGTGCCGGGCTGCGCCAGCAAAACTGACATGACAGGGCCATAAACATTGCGTGAGACGCCAAGCAGCGCCGCTCTGCTGGAGTGGTATGACAGACACGCCCGGGTGATGCCCTGGCGCATCAGCCCGCAGGACCGCGCGGCTGGGGTGCTGCCTGATCCCTATCGCGTGTGGCTGAGCGAAGTGATGCTGCAGCAGACGACCGTGGCCGCCGTGAAAGACTATTTCCGCAAGTTCACCCGCCTGTGGCCGACGGTTGCGGATCTCGCCGCCGCTCGGGACGCCGATGTCATGGCGGCATGGGCCGGGCTTGGCTATTACGCCCGCGCCCGCAACCTGTTGAAATGCGCACGCGCTGTTGTCACCGATCATGGGGGAGATTTCCCCGCGACCCACACAGAGCTTCTGAAGCTGCCAGGTATCGGCCCCTACACTGCTGCCGCGATTTCCTCGATTGCGTTTGATCAGCGGGAAACGGTTCTGGACGGCAATGTCGAGCGCGTCATGGCCCGCATCCATGACATCCACACGCCCTTGCCCACTGCCAAACCCGAGTTGATGGCAAAGGCGGAGGCCCTGACGCCCGACATGCGCCCCGGCGATTACGCGCAAGCGGTGATGGATCTGGGCGCCACCATCTGCACCCCGCGCAATCCAGCCTGCGGAATTTGCCCCTGGCGCGATGGCTGCCGCGCACGGCTGGCCGGCACGATGGCGGAGCTACCAAAGAAAACGCCCAAAAAGCCCAAGCCCATTCGTCGCGGAATAGCCTATGTCGCGCGCCGTGTGGATGGGGCTTACTTGCTCGAAACCCGTCCCGAAAAGGGCCTGCTTGGCGGTATGTTAGGCTGGCCCGGATCGGAATGGACCGAAGACAGCGTACCGAAACCAGCGCCCCCGATAGCAGCTGAATGGAAAGACGCAGGCGCCGAAGCTCGGCACACATTCACCCATTTCCACCTGCGCCTGGTGATAAAAACCGCTCTGGTGCCGATGGACCGGACGCCATTG
>JBCCUH010000147.1:0-5751 GCA_039197405.1 Pseudomonadota bacterium | reverse complement strand
TGATGTCCAAAATGTATCGATAGACCTTCGAAAGGGCGCGACGTGGATGCGATGACCACGATGCGCAAGGAGCGCGACGAGACCTACAAGCTCCGCACGCTCGAGCAGGCCTGGGAGGGGCCCTTTGGCCTGCCCGTGGGCAACGGGCGGCTCACCTCGCGGTTCGGTCGCTTCCGCACCTACAGCGACGGCCGGAGGGACCACCACACGGGCATGGACCTCGCGAAGCAGGAGGGCGCCGACATCTACGCCGCGGGTCGGCTGTCCAACAAGCAGCAGATCGGGATTGCGTTCGATCTCGCGGGCCAGAACAATCTTTTGCTGATTGCCACCTGAGAAATTCTTGGCGGTCAGGCCGGGATTGGGCGGGCGCACGTCGAAACGCTGCATTTTGCTTTCCGTATCGGCGCGAATGGCCGCGTTGTTCATCAGAAAGCCGGATTGATAGGCTGCGTCGTGGTGATAGCCGAAGGCGGTGTTTTCCCAGGCCATGAAATCCATGATCAGACCTTCGCGCTGCCGGTCTTCCGGTACATGGGCGATAGACCTGGTGCGGCGGGATTGTCCGTCCGACTGCTTGCCTGTCAGATCAATATCCTCGCCGTTCATGCGAATGACGCCCGTGCCGTGGCTGATGCCGCCCAGCACTTCGAGAAGTTCGGACTGCCCGTTGCCCGCGACACCCGCGATGCCGAGAATCTCACCGGCACGCACATCAAAGCTAACGCCTTTCAGACGCTCGACGCCCTTGTCGTCAGTGACGCGTAGGTTCTCGACTTCCAGAACCTTTGCACCGGGTTTCGCCGGGGTCTTGTCCACCTGCAGCAGGACCTTTCGCCCGACCATCAGTTCAGCCAACCCCGCCGGTGAGGTTTCAGACGTCTTCACCGTTGCGGTCATTTCGCCGCGCCGCATCACGCTGACCGTGTCGGTGATATCCATGATTTCGCGCAGCTTGTGAGTGATGAGGATGATGGTTTTGCCTTCCTCGCGCAAACGTCCGAGGATGCGGAAAAGCTGATCGGCTTCAGCAGGGGTCAGAACGCCCGTGGGCTCATCCAGGATCAGGATATCAGCTTGCCGATAAAGCGCCTTGAGAATCTCGACGCGCTGCTGGTGGCCAACGCTCAGGTTCTCGACAACCGCGTCCGGGTCCACGTTCAACTCATATTCGGCGGCCAGTTCCGTCAGCGACTGACGCGCCTTGGCCAGCGAAGGGCGCAGCATCGCGCCTTCTTCCGCGCCCAGGATGATGTTCTCCAGCACGGTGAAGTTCTCGACCAGTTTGAAATGCTGAAAGACCATGCCGATGCCAGCTGCAATCGCGGCCTGGCTGTCAGGGATCTGGGTTTGCGTACCGCTAATGAAAATCTCGCCTTTGTCGGCTTTGTAAAATCCGTAAAGGATACTCATCAAAGTGGATTTGCCCGCGCCGTTCTCGCCGATGATCCCGTGGATCGTACCGGGCATGACGCGAATTGAGATGTCTTTGTTGGCCTGAACCGGGCCGAAAGCCTTGGAAATACCTTTAAGTTCAATCGCAGGGGCCGTGTTCATTCAGGTGCTCCCGTACCAACGAAGCCGACCATGCGGGCGATTTTGCCGCCATTCATGTCGATGAAATACTGACCGTGCTGAACCATCTCATTGCCATCCGGGCCTGTGCCGCCAAAGGCCACGGTAGCGCGCACCGATCCTGCGATTTCATCGGATTTGACCACTTTTGCTGTCCAGCCGGGGGCATTGGCGCTGAACATATTCACGTATTCAGCTATCGCATCTGCGCCCGACAGAACGCCTTGCGAGCGGGGATCTGCATAGGTGCCATCGCCGGCGAATGAAGCCTCAATGGAGGATCGTCGCGCTGCATCATCCGACAGGCCCCATGCGTCAAAAAAGGTCTCTATTGCGGTGCTCATGTCAGCGGTCTCCCCTTGGATACTTTGCAAAAAGGCCGCGCCACGGGATGTGTAGCGCGGCCTTCTTTGTCATTTTGCGGGCGGGCTTTAGAAGCTCAGCGCCGGGCAGCTGTCGTCAGACATGTAGTCATGCACAGCCAAATCACCCGAAGCGATCTTGGCCGCTGCGTCATCCACTGCCGCTTTCATATCGTCGGAAACAAGCGACGCGTTGTGCTCGTCCATCGCGTAGCCGATGCCGCCATTGGCGATGCCCATGACGTTAAAGCCTGTTTCCATGTCCGCGCCATCTTTCATCGCGTTGTAGACCGCGTTGTCCACGCGCTTCAACATGGATGTCAGAACCTTGCCCGGGTGCAGGTAGTTCTGGTTGCTGTCCACACCGATGGAGAGGATGCCTTCATCCGCAGCTGTCTGCAGAACGCCAACACCTGTGCCGCCAGCCGCTGCGTAGACCACGTCCGCGCCTTGGCTGATCTGCGCCTTTGTCAGCTCCGAGCCTTTGACCGGGTCGTTCCACGCCGCAGGCGTTGTGCCTGTCATGTTCGCAACCACTGTCGCATCACCGTTTACAGCCATCACGCCCTGCGCGTAGCCGCATGCAAATTTGCGGATAAGCGGGATGTCCATGCCGCCGATGAAGCCAACCGTGTTGGACTTGGACGCCATCGCCGCCATCATGCCCACGAGGTAGGAGCCTTCATGCTCGTTGAAGACAACAGAGCGGACGTTGGGCTGATCGACGACCATGTCGATGATCGCGAACTTGGTGTCAGGGTAGTCTGGTGCCACTTCGCTGAGGACATTGCCGAAAGCAAAACCAGTCATGACGATCGGGTTTGCACCGGCTTCGGCGAAACGGCGCAGCGCCTGTTCGCGCTGGGCTTCCGACTGTAGTTCGATTTCGCGGAAGCTGCCGCCGGTTTCCTCCGCCCAGCGGCTTGCACCGTTGAACGCGGACTCGTTGAAGGATTTGTCGAACTTGCCACCCAGATCGAAGATCATGGCAGGCTCGGCAACCAGCGCACCGGCGCTCAGCGCCAGAGCAGCAGCGCCGCCCAGAATTTTGTGCATCACAGACATGTGGATACTCCCTGTTGTTTCTCGGATCATCAACCGGATTGCATCTTTTGTGTTCGCCCCCCGGCCGCGCACGACATATCGCGCGTCCATAGCCGATTAGGGCGCAGAGCAACTGCGGGGTCAACCGATTCTTGGCGCTGGTGTACCTAAGGTCATCAGCCTTTTGATCATAAGGTCAAAAAATCACGATGGCGTGGGATGGAGCGTTTTTTCGAATATCAGCGCATCTTCGCGGCGCCCATCCGAAAACCGGTAATAGTTCTTGCGGCGTGATGTTTGGGCCCAGCCGCAGGAAGAATAGAGCCTTAGCGCAGGGGTATTCGATGCCGCCACCTCAAGAAACGCCGTTTGCGCACCGCGCTGCGCCGCGTCATGTTCGAAACCCCGCAGTGTTTTGCGGCCCAGACCCTGGCGTTGCGCCTCAGGATCGGTGGCAATCAGCAACAGTTCAACCTGGTCCAGCACCGCCCGCCCGATGGCGAAAGAGGTCGCAATCGAAACGGTGAAAACACCGGTGCTGCCAGTCAGCGCACGATATTCGCTGGCGCTCCATGACCTTGCCCCTGGCATGGCGCGGGCATGGATGTCGGCCATGCGCTCAGGTGTCATGGAATGATCCGGGGCGGTGCGTCGCGGGGTGGGGCGGCGTCGGCGGATTTGATGTAAAGCGGGGCAGGGCGTTTTGGCGGCTCTGCGTCCGGATCAAGCATCCTGAGCCACGCCTCTCGGGCGATTGTCTCTGCGTGATCCGCACCAGACGGCAGGAAGGTGATGCCGCGCACCGCGCGCACCACGTCTTCAGGGAGAAGTACGGGATCCTCACCGACAGGCTTGAGATACATTCGCCCGCGTGGCCCGTCGATGGCGCTGGGTACGGACCGCCCGCCGGTCGCAGCGTCGAAACTACTGACGCCAATGGCCGGGATATTCAGCCCGAGCGCCAGCCCTCTTGCCGCCGCGACGGAGATACGGATACCGGTGAAATTGCCGGGACCGATACCCACGCCAATAGCATCCAGATCCTGCCAGGTCAGTCCGCATTCACCCAGCATGGCCTCAAGCATGGGCATCAAATGCTCTGCCTGCCCCCGGCTCATTGCATCGGCGCGGGCGACCAGCTTTTTGCCGTCTCGCATAACGCAGGCCGCGCATTGTACCGTTGATGTGTCAAAGCCCAGAATGATCACTGGCCAGCCTCATTCAGCGTGTCGCTGGCGGTCCCGGTGTGACGCGGCGTGCCATCCTTGATACAGAGCGAGGACCATTCATGTTCACCATGACAGTGAAACTCTGCGGGTAGGTCTGCGCCCTGGTCGATCACGCCCAGAGGCACGTAGATCTGCCCCGGAATATAGTGAAACGTGGCCGCAATCGGCGAGGCGCAGGAAGGGCAATTCCAGCGCCGGATACCAGCATTGGTTTCGACGCCCGCGCCCATGTCCGGCGACCAGAGCGACGCATCGTCCTTGAAAGCGGCAAATGCGGGCGCCGGTGCGCCGGTCCAGCGCTTGCAGTCCCCGCAATGGCAAAAAACCACCTGCAAGGGTGGTTTTTCAGACGCCAAATGCATGCGGCCGCAATAACAGCGCCCGGTGATATGCGGCTCAGACGGCGACAGGGCGCACCTCTGTCACTTCAGGGATGTAGTGGCGCAGCAGGTTCTCGATGCCCATCTTCAGCGTCAGCGTCGAAGAGGGGCAACCGGCGCAGGCGCCTTGCATATGCAGATAGACAACGCCGCGGTCAAAGCCGTGGAAGGTGATGTCGCCGCCATCCTGTGCCACGGCGGGCCGGACGCGGGTGTCGAGCAGTTCCTTGATCTGGCCGACGATCTCGCCATCCGGGCCGTCGTGATCGGCATGTCCGTCGGCGGCCGGCGCCGTGTCGCCCGCGATCACAGGCGCGCCGGACTGGTAGTGCTCCATCACGGCACCCAGGATCGCCGGCTTGATATGCGCCCAGTCCACCGTGTCGTTCTTGGATACGGACACGAAGTCCGGCCCGAGGAACACGCCCACCACGCCGTCCACCGCGAAGATGCGCGAGGCAAGCGGGGAGACCTCCGCCGCCGTGGCGGACGGGAAATCCGCCGAGCCCGTCTGCATCACTGCCTCGCCAGGCAGGAATTTCAGGGTCGCAGGGTTTGGGGTGGCTTCGGTCTGAATGAACATGGGAGCGCCTCTTAGATGACTGAGCCTTATGTGGCGTAAAGGACGCGGAAAATCAAGAATCGTTCTAAATTGAGTTTTGTCGCGCCGGATTGTGTGCCTGGCCCCGTGCGGAGTATGCTTACGCATGAATTGAACGGGATCCGAAGTGCATCTGATTAGAGCCATTGCCATCTGCCTTTTGGTGACCCCTGCCGTCGCGCAGGAGGCGCGCGACGAACGCCCGCCCCATGCGGTTTCGGATGGCGGCAGCGTGTCGCTGACCTTCGAGAACGACATCTTCGGCGGCACGGACGAGAACTACACCAATGGCATCCGCCTGACCTTCGTCACCGCCCGCAACGAGCTGCCCTGGATCGGCCGTTTCGCCCGGCGCAACCTGAACTGGCTGACGGATGCGACCGACTGGTACGGCACCTTTGCGCTGGTCCAGAACATCTATACGCCTGTCGAGATCACCTTCCGCCCGCCCGATGCGGATGACCGCCCCTATGCCGGGTTTTCTTACGTCTCGGTGGGGATTTCGGCGGACCGGGGCGACCGGCTGGATACCTGGGCGCTGGACCTCGGCGTCGTCGGCG
>JBCCUH010000146.1:0-5758 GCA_039197405.1 Pseudomonadota bacterium | reverse complement strand
CCATGGGCCAGCAAACCCCAAAACTCGCAAACCTCGTCGGATCGCGCATCTGCCATGACCTTATCAGCCCGATTGGCGCGATCAACAACGGCATGGAACTGCTGGCCATGTCCGGTATCGGCAGCACGCCGGAAATGGCACTGATCTCCGAAAGCGTTGAAGCGGCCAATGCGCGTATCCGGTTTTTCCGCATCGCCTATGGCACCGAATCCACCACCCAGTCTCTGGGTCGCGGCGAGATCATGTCGATCCTGCGCGACATGACACGCGGCAGCCGCATCGAAGTGCATTGGGAGCCCGCAGAAGACCTGCTGCGCAGCGAGGTTCGCGTTGCCTTTCTGGCCATTCAATGCGCCGAGCAGACAGTGCCCTTCGGCGGCCGGATCGAGCTGCGCCGCATTGGCCAGATGTGGGAGATCACCACAACAGCGGATCGCTTCATGATCGAGGAAGATCTCTGGGCGCTTTTGTCAACAGACGCGGCAGATCAACCGCCGCAGGCGGATATCAAGGCCAATCAGGTGCAGTTTCTGCTGCTGCCCGAAGCCTCGCGCGCCCGTGGACGAACGGTAAGCTTTGCCAAAACCGAAAAGGTGTTGCGCATCACCGCGTAATGCGGCCCGCCATGGCCTCAGGCCCGCGTCGCGCCGTCGCCCGTCACCAGATATTTGAAACTGGTCAGCTGCGCTGCCCCAACCGGGCCGCGCGCGTGCATCTTGCCCGTGGCAATCCCGATCTCTGCGCCCATGCCAAACTCGCCGCCATCTGCAAACTGGGTCGAGGCGTTGTGCATCAGGATCGCACTGTCCAGACCGGCAAAAAAACGATCCGCCGCCTGAGAGTTCTCGGTCAGAATGCAATCGGTATGCTGCGAGCCATGGGTGCGGATATGGGCCATAGCCGCGTCCAGATCGGCCACCACACGGGCCGAAATGATGCTGTCCAGATGCTCCTTGCCCCAGTCGGCATCGGTTGCCGCCATAGTGCCTTCAATCGCCTGCAGCACTTCATCAGCGCGCACCTCGACACCGGCATTCAGCAAGGCGCGGATGGTGCCTTGGCCGATTGTATCGACCACGTCTTTATGGATCAGCAAGCATTCCGCAGCGCCGCAAATGCCCGTGCGCCGGGTTTTGGCGTTCAGCACCACATCCAGAGTTTTCACCGGGTCGGCGTCCTTGTCCACATAGATGTGCACGATACCTTCCAGATGGGCGAAAACCGGCACGCGCGCCTCGCGCTGCACCAATCCCACCAGCCCCTTGCCGCCGCGCGGAACGATCACATCAATGCTGTCAACCATGGTCAGCATCTCCTGCACCGCCGCCCTGTCGCGCGTGGGCACCAGCTGGATCGCCTCTTCCGGCAGGCCAGCCGACACCAGCCCCTGAACCATCGCCGCATGGATCGCGGTCGAGCTGTGAAAGCTTTCCGAGCCGCCGCGCAGGATCACCGCATTGCCCGACTTCAGGCACAGCGCGCCCGCATCCGCCGTCACATTCGGACGACTTTCGTAGATCACGCCAATCACACCCAGTGGCGTGCGCACGCGGCGAATGTTCAGCCCCGACGGCATGTCCCACTCTGCCAGCACCTCGCCCACCGGATCTGCCTGTTCGGCCACAGCCCGCAGCCCGTCAACGATCCCCCCGATGCGCGGCTCGTCCAGCATCAACCGGTCCATCATTGCCTCCGAAAGCCCCTTGTCGCGGCCATAATCAAGATCCAGTGCATTGGCCGCGATGATATCGTTGCGGCTGTTCCAGACCGCCTCTGCCGCGCCGATCAGCGCTGCATGCTTGCGCTCGGCGCTTGCCGTTGCCAACGCCGCAGCCGCGCTGCGCGCCCGGGCACCGATATCAGCCATCAGGGCGGGAATGTTGTCCAGATCTTTCATGTCGCAAGCCTTTCCTTGCCCAAAACTGCCATATCGTCGCGATGGATCAAAGCCGCCCGGCCGCCGTGGCCCAGTATCTGCTCAATCTCGCTGCTCTGATGGCCCTTGATCGCCGCCGCCTCATCCGAGCTATAGCGCGCCAGACCGATTGCCAGCGTGCGTCCGCCCGGCTCGACAAGCTCCACAGGATCGCCCCGGCCAAAGCTGCCCTGCACATCAGTGACGCCCGCAGGCAACAGGCTTTTGCCCGCCATCAGCGCGCGCGCAGCCCCTGCATCCAGCACCACCGCGCCTTGCGGTTTCATCGATGTGATCCACCCTTTGCGCGCAGTCTGAGGATCGCCCTTGGCGGAGAAACAGGTCGCGTTTGCGCCCTCTTTCAGCGCCTTGATCGGGCGCGTCGCAGCCCCGTGGGTGATAACCATGGCGCAGCCTGCCGCCGTCGCGGTCTTGGCGGCCATCACCTTGGTTTTCATCCCGCCCTTGCTAAGGCCAGACCCTGCATCGCCCGCCATCGCTTCGATTTGCGGGGTGATGTCGTCGACCACCTCAAAGCGCCGCGCCTGCGGATCACAGGCCGGGTTGGCGGTGTAAAGCCCATCCACGTCAGAAAGCAGCACCAACCTGTCCGCCCCCACGGTCACGGCGATCTGCGCGGCCAATCTGTCGTTGTCGCCAAAGCGGATCTCATCCGTGGCAACCGTGTCGTTTTCATTCACAATGGGCAAGGCGCCGAGGCTCAGCAGCTGCTCCAGCGTGGCCCGGGAATTGAGATAGCGGCGACGGTTGGCGCTGTCCTCAAGCGTGACCAGCACCTGCGCCGTGGTGATGCCATGCGGCTCCATCGCCGTTTCATAGGCGCGCGCCAGGCGGATCTGCCCCACCGCCGCTGCCGCCTGTGCCTGCTCCAGAGGTAACTCAATACCGCGCAGGCCCAGCACCGCGCGCCCCAAAGCAATCGAGCCGGAGGACACCAGCACCACATCCGTGCCCGCCGCACGCAGCTCGGCCACGTCCTCGGCCAGCCCTGTCAGCCAGGCGTTGCGCAGCTGGCCTTTTTCAACCAGCAACGCCGATCCGATCTTGATGACGACGCGCCGTGCGCCAGCCAGGCTCAGGGGTGCCAAGGTTCTTCCTCCGTCGCCTCCGCCGCCTTGAGACGCAGGCGATCCTCGTCGATTTCGGCCCGCAGCGCGCGCAGCACTTCAGTGGTGCCTTGCTGGGCCGCCCCCGACATGCGCAGCACCGGACCGCCGCTGGCCTCGCGCAGCGCCGTCTCCGCCGCATCTGCCGCGTCCGCGTCCAGCGCATCTACCTTGTTCAGCACCGTCACCCGCGGTTTCTCCGCCAAATGCCCGCCGTAGGCTTCCAGCTCGCCGATGATCGTGCGGTAGTCTTCGGCCACATCTTCGGCGGTGCCGTCCACCAGATGCAGCAGCACCGCGCAGCGCTCCACATGCCCCAGGAACCGATCGCCAATACCGCGCCCTTCATGCGCGCCTGCGATCAGGCCGGGGATATCGGCCACCACGAATTCCACCCCATCCACACCGACAACCCCAAGGTTGGGATGCAGCGTGGTGAACGGGTAATCGGCAATCTTCGGCCGCGCGTTGGAGGTTGCGGCAAGGAAGGTTGATTTGCCTGCATTCGGCATCCCCAGCAGCCCCACATCCGCAATCAGCTTGAGGCGCAGCCAGATCGTGCGTTCAACGCCCTCCAGCCCCGGATTGGCGCGGCGCGGCGCCTGATTGGTGGAGGATTTGAAATGCAGATTACCAAAGCCCCCATTCCCGCCTTTGGCCAGCAACACCCGCTCACCAAGCTCTGTCAGATCCGCGATCACCGTCTCTTGATCTTCGTCCAGGATCTCTGTCCCCACGGGGACACGCAGGATAATGTCATCGCCATCACGCCCGGTGCGCTGCTTGCCCATGCCCGGTTGGCCGTTCTTGGCAAAGAAATGCTGCTGGTAGCGAAAATCAATAAGGGTGTTGAGCCCCTCGACCGCTTCGGCCCAGACCGAGCCACCAGTGCCGCCATCACCCCCGTCAGGTCCACCATATTCGATGTATTTCTCACGGCGAAAGCTGACGCACCCGCCGCCGCCGCCGCCCGAGCGGATGTAGACTTTGGCGAGATCGAGAAATTTCATGGTGGTTGCTTTCTAATGGCGCAGCGCTGTTATGGCGCTTTGCACTCTTAACCTTGCGCGCCTGTGCGCTCAATCGAGTTTTCGCAGGTAGGTCCAGGTTGGCACGGTGGCATCGCGCGCTACGGAATAGGATTCCGCATCGCCGATATAGGCAAAACCAGCATTCGTCAAAACCCGCGCAGAGGCCGGGTTATCCTGAAAGACCGATGCAAAAATCGTATTGTTATTCAATGGGTTGCAGTTAATAATTGCAGCGACCGCATCCGAGGCCAGCCCAGTGTTCCAAAAGGCCGGCGCCACCCAGTAGCCAATCTCGGACTGGCTGTCGTCAAGCCGGGTCAGCGAAATCAGCCCCATCAGTTCCGATCCACCCTGCGCCAGCCTGTCCATTGCCCAGAAATCCTCGTCCCGATCCGCAGCCGCAGCGCGCGCCAGCAAGGCCTCGGTCGCGCCGGGCGGCAGAGGATGCGGGATCGTCGTGGTCATTCTGGCGACGCGCGCATCGCTGGCATGCATCTCGATCAGCCCCGCATCAGAGGCGCGCAACGGGCGCAGCGTCAGACGCTCTGTCTCAATGATCGGGGTTGGCGGAAAAATTGTAGTGGTCAAGTCTGGTTCCCTCCCGAAAACAGAACAAAAAGAACAGATGCGACGGTCAGCGCCGCAAGTGTCCACATCAGATAAGCTTCCGCGCGCGTCCCTGCGAGGGATTGCGCGATTTTGTGACCGGCGAATGTCCAAACGGGATGCAGCACCAATTGGCAGGCCAGCAGGCAGGCGGCAATAACGGCGGTCGCTTGCAAACTGGGCGTGCCGGGCGCGGTGAAGGCCGTGAAGCCCGTGGTGATCATTGCCCAGGCCTTGGGGTCGAGCGGATGCACAATGAGACCTGCGGCAAATCCCGGCACTTTGGCATCCCCGGCACCCACCGCGAGGCGAAGGTTGGCGACCTTCCACGCCAGCCAGATGATATAGGCAGCGGAGGCGTATTTCAGCGCTGTGAAAAGACCGGGCACCGATTGCGCCAATTCCATCAGACCAAAGCCGATGGGCCAGATAATCAGCTGTTTGCCAAAGGCAACGCCGAACATGAAAGGCAGCGCGCAGCGAAACCCATGCGCGGCGCCAGTGGCGAGCAGCGCCATGTTGGCAGGTCCGGGCGTGCCGACCTGAGAGGCTGCGAAGACCATGAAAGAGGCAACCGCGACGCTCATAAGGCCAGGACCCACTGCGATTTTTCGACGAAAAATCGCAGTGTTGCAGGATGAACTTCATGCAGCAAACATCGAAAGTCTGATCTGTTTTGCATATCAGCCCTCCCAAGCTCATGATGCCAAAAGAAAAGGGACCGGCGTTTCCGCCGATCCCCTGAATGTCTCAAATCCTCAGAAACGGCTTATTCAGCGGCCTCCGCCTGTGGCAGGACCGAAATGAACGTGCGGTTCTTGAGACCTTTGTGGAAGGTCACAGAGCCGTCGACAGTTGCAAAAATCGTGTGATCCTTGCCCATACCGACGCCCTCGCCCGGCCAGAACTTGGTGCCGCGCTGACGCACGATGATGTTGCCGGGGATGGCCGTCTGGCCACCGTAGAGTTTCACGCCAAGGCGGCGACCGGCTGAGTCGCGCCCGTTACGGATCACCCTCCCTACCCCTACCCCCTGATCACCCTCCCAACCCCTATCCCCTGATCACACACCCCACCCT
>JBCCUH010000145.1:0-5760 GCA_039197405.1 Pseudomonadota bacterium | reverse complement strand
GGAATACGGCGGCACGACCAGACTGGACGGACTCGATTTTGGCGAGGGCGGCAAGCTCAATGTGACCCATGGCTACCTCGAAGTCGAAGGACGTCTGGCCGTCGGCGAGGTGGGGGCGGAGCTCAATATCGACAACGCCGGCCAGTTCTGGACCAACGGCTATGCCGACAAGGACCTGCTCGATATCAACGCTGCGGGCGGGCGCTTTGCCAACACGGGGCTCTTCTCGGGGACCAGCGATCTTGATGTCTCGGACAATGCACAGGCGATACTGGCCAGCGATGATGCGGATTTCCTTCTGGGTGCCGGCAGCCGCCTGACCCTCACCGGGGATGATACCCGCGTGGGCTTTGACGGCGACCAGGGCGGCACAGGCGTGCTGCTGATGTCTGATCTTTCAGAGCTGAATTTCATTGCCGAGGACAACGGCCTGTCGACGATACGCGAATTCTACAGCGGCCATTACGACGATGACGGAGCAGGCATCCAGTCCGGCGTCAATCTCGGCATGACCGCGCTGACGCTAGACCTCTCAGACACCAATGGCGCCGCGCGCAGCCACACCCTAATCGAGGTGGACGAGCTGATCGGATCCTTCGGTGGCATCAACGTTCTGGGCCTTGGCACCGACCGGGATGCGATGCTGGAAGTGAATTATGACAATGACTACGTGTCGCTTTATCTGGGCGAAGCCGGTTCGGGGTCCGGAGTGATCTCGCTGGAAACGATCGGAGACGAAACCAATGCGCAGGACGATGCAGCGCTATGGGACGCGCTGACCAACGGTCATGGTCTCTACTCCGATGATCCGGTTGAGGATATTCCGATCGAAGAGGATCTGCTGGAGCTTTAGTCACAGGCTGCGGCCCCTACCCTCCTGACAGTCAAAGCCGTTTGCAAAACGGGTCTGCTCTATCGTAGACGAAACACACCCTGCCCACCGCCGTTCCCCGGCCCCACGGCAGGGTGTGTTCTTTTGCGAAGCCTCGCGGAGTGTCCATGTCCAATATTTTCATCCATATCGGGTTTCCCAAGACCGCGACGACGACGCTGCAGACGGTCATGATGGATCATGCGGCCTGCGCGTATCTCGGCAAGGGTCTGCGCGACACGATGGAGCCCTCGCTGTCGCTGGACATCGCAGGAGCCGTGTTCTTTTCCGATACGTTGAGATTTGCCGACCGCGCCCCGGCGCTGCGGGACCGGATCGCGGCCGAGGCCGAAGGCGCGTCCTGTCTGATGCTCTCTGACGAGGCCTTCAGCTTTGCCGAATACATGCAGATCGGCACCCAATGGGGCTGCAAGACGGTCACCGACCACGTCGTGATTGCGGACCGGATCGCGGCACTGTGCCCCGAGGCGCATGTGCTGATGTCAACGCGCAATCAGCTGTCATTTCTGCAAAGCTTCTTTCGCCAGACGGCCAAACGCCGTCACGCGCAGGAGCGGCCCTTTGAAAGCTTTGTTGACGAGATGCTGGCGGTCCTGCCCCACCGCTCCATGCTGCATGCCCTGCGCTACGACGAGGCGCTCAGAGCCTATCAGGGGCGCTTTGGCGCAGATCGGGTCATGGTGACACCCTATGAAAGCTACAGTGGCGATTTTGGGCCTTACCTCACCTCTGTGGCGCAGTTCTGCGGTCTGGACCCAGAGGCGGTCGCGCTGTCCTGGGGCGGGATACATGCCAACAAGGCCCATGGCAGCCGCGAACGCCCCGGCCTGCGCCGGGCGCGCGGTCTGGTCCCTGCCCCGGTCAGAAATCTGGTGCCCAAGGCGCTGCGCAAGCGCGTCAGCGCGGCGGCCGCCCTGCCCCCGCTGCAGGCGACGTTCACTCCGGCCCATAAAGACAGCCTGACGGCCTTCTTTGCCCCCTCCAATGCCGCCCTGACACAACAGACCGGGCTTGACCTGGCGCAATGGAGCTATCCGCTGCCCTGACGCGTGCTATTCCTCCGCGGAGCGCACCCGCGCGCGCCAGACCGGACGGCGGTTCTTGAAACGCAGGAAATAACTTTCGAAGTAGCGAAAACTGATTTCAGAAATAGTTAAGGTGACCACCACCATCCCCAGCGTCAGCACCCAGGCCTGTGCCTTCGGCGCCAGGCCCGTCAGCAGCGGCATCAGCAGCACGCTGGCGATATAGAGGCCGATCAGATGGTACAGATAAATCCCGTAACTGATTTCTCCGATCCGGGCGACCGGGCGGAAAGACAGGATTGGGCGCAGCAGGTTGTCTTCCCGCGCCACGATGGACGCGATACAGAGCGCCATCATACTGTGGACCAGCAGGTTGCCCCATCCTTTGAGAGGGCCGGGATAGTAGCGCAAGGACAGCGCCAACAGTGCAAAGGCGACCAGCGGCGCAAACCAACGCCCCGCAAACCCATGGACGAGCGCAAAACCGCGGGGACGGTGCAGCAGCAACCCCAGCAGCGAGCCAATCAGAAGCCCCGCATAAGAGCTGAGCGGCAACCACCAGAGCGCATGAGGCTGGCGCCCTGCCATGCTGGCGTCCAAGGCTGAGGCCGCCAGCACCACGAAGGCCGCAATGATCGCAATCAGCACCCAGATCCTGATGCGCCCCGCCACTGGCAACAACAGCAGGATCACAGGCCAGACAAGATAGTACTGCTCTTCGACCGCCAGCGACCAGGTGATCGACAAAAGCCGGATGCCATCGTCCCCCATAAAATTCGACAAAAACAGGTAGTAGTAGGGCAGGTCCGACAGGTACTGCCACTCGCCCTGGACCAGGATGTAATAGCCCGACACTGCGCTGACCACGAAGAAATAGAGCGGTACGATCCGCAGAATGCGGCGCCAGTAGAAATCCGGCAAGGAAAAGCGCCCATGTCGCGCTTCTTCGCGCAGCAGCAGGGTTGTGATCAGAAAACCGCTGAGCACGAAGAAGAAGTCAACACCTGTATAGCCGGCATTCAGGAGCTTGTTGGGATCGTCAAGGCTGCCGCGGGCCGGGCTGTGATGCCACATAACCATGAAGACACAAAGCACCCGCAACCCGTTGAGCGAGCCGAAAAAGCGCACCTCCCGATAACGTTGAAAGGCGATGGAAGCAGAAGTGTCAGACATCAAAACACATCGATCGCAAACAAGAACAGGGCACGGATGCGCCGCAGGGCGCTCTGGCCACAGAGATAGGCGATTATCCTGCATAATGCGAGAAAAATCAGGTTTCGCATGCGAAACAATAAACCCTAAGTATTTGAATTATATGGACAGTTTCAAATCTCGCGCGGAAAGGGCCACAACGGGTCATGCCCGTTTTTCCGCTGGTATACGTAAAATACCATTTGATATCAAAGTCTTGTCCGCACGCCTTTCGCACGCGAAACCCTCAGCGCGACTTCAGCCAAAGCTCCAGCGCGGCCCGCAGATCATCTGTCACACCCGCACCGGTCAGCACCATGCGCCCGGGGCGGGCCTCCAGCGTCACACCGGCCACCACCTCTTGGCGGGGCGGGCTTGCCTCTGGGCCGCGGCGCAGCGCGCGCTCCAGTTTGCGCCGCTCTGCGGCAGCATCGGCAGCGGGTGATTTGCGCAGGGCATCCCGCAGCCGCGACGCCAGCGCCGGGTCCGACCTGAACGCAGCAACCAGGGCCAGGCCCAGCTTTTCCGGGATGACGGCGGGAAAGCGCAGGACGGCCCCAAGCGCCTCATGGAGTTGCACGAAGGATTTGATCTTGGAGCGTTTGGCAGGCACCGCATTGGCAAACAGCACTGCCACCGCCGTGCCCGTATCAGGGTAGACGCCCAACTCCGTGGCCGCAGCGGCCAGATGGGCCCGCTCGTAGAACGACAGGTTGGCGCGGATTTCGTTTTCTTCCACCATCGCCACGTAGCTGTCGGAGGCTGTCTCCACCGGTTTGATGAGCGCCTCGATCGTCGTCACGCCACCTTCTTCGCTTTGCAGGGCCCGCAGCGCCGCCAGCCGGCGCCGGCCTGAAATCAGCCCGTAGCGGCCTGCCCCAAGCTCCACCACTTCGACCGGTGTCTGCTGGCCGCGCGCCTTGAGGCTGGATTTGAGGCTCTCCATCTCGGCGGCGTCCTGTACCAGGCGGTCGCGCACGATGTGATCCTCGACAATGGCGTCCAGCGGAAGCGACTGCACCAGCCGTCCGCCCCGGCGCGCCTGTGCCATCTCATCGACCAGCTCGTTTAACGCAGCCTGCGCTGCGGCCTCGCCTGCCACCTGTGCAATCGGCGCGCGCGGTTTGGGTGCCACGCCAAAGGGATAGCCACTTTTCGTCTCTAAATCATCCGGAAGAGGCTCTGACAGGGCCGTTGCAGGGGTCAGTCTCTTGCGTTTGGCCATGACAGGGCCTCCTTTTCTGTGTCACCGGCCGCGGTGTAGGGCAGGGGGATCAAACCGCCGCGCGGGCGCTGGGTGCGGCTCATTCTGCGGCCTGTGCGCGCGCCACCTCATCGCGGCGCCAGACGCCCAGCAGCAGCGTCTTGAAGGCCGCGTAGGTCTCGTCAAAGGTGGCGCGTCCCCGCGCGTAGGTTTCACGGTTAAAATCCCGGTAGTCTGCCTCGTAGATCCCGTTGACAGATTCTCCGGCCTGCCCGATGAGCGCCGTGAAATCCTGCCGGAAGGGGCTGAGGGTCCGCCCCAGATAGGCCTGCATCAGACCCGCCATTTCAGCCTGCTGCGCGCCGTCGTATCGGGTGACCACCGCTTGGACCGCATCCCACTCAAAGGCCATCTCCGGCCGCCCCAGCGCCCGCGCGGCGGTATTCTCCCCCTCTTCGATGGACTGAAAGGTCGCATGCAGCATGTCAAAGAACCGCCCGGTGCTGTCGAACTCCAGAAAGGACGCGCCCAGTGGCACCAGCAGGATATCCGCTGCCGACAGCCCGTTGATCGTGAGATATCCCAGGGCAGGCGGTGTATCGAGGAACACCAGATCATAGTCGCTGAGGATGCCGTCGGCCGCCAGCACGTCGCTCAACGCGTCCCAGAGCTTCCAGCCGCGGCTTTGCATCCGCCAGACGGGGATCTGGAATTCTGACCAGTAGAGATTCAGCTGCGCGCCGATGAGATCGATGTTGGGCCAGTGCGAACGCTGGATCACATCCTGACACCGTACCCCCAGAGCCTCGCCCAGGGTGTCGTCCAAAGCCACCGGCGTCTCACCACGGTCCATACGGCGCTGGTTGTCGGCCTGCAGCCTCTGTGCGTAATGGCGCGCCAGCAGTGGAAAGACAGTGCCCCATTCATCCGCGACGCTGCCGCCAAAGATTGAGGTCATCGATCCCTGGCTGTCCAGATCGATCATCAGCACCCGGTAGCCATCGAGTGCAGCCGACATCGCCAGATGCGCGCATGTGGAGGTCTTGCCCACGCCGCCTTTGAAATTCGCCACGGCCACGATTTTGGCAGGCAATCCTGCAGGGCGGTAGGGCACATAGTCCTTGGCCTTGGATCCTTCGGCCCCGAAAAACGCACGCAGGCGCAGCACCTCATCGAGGGTGAACCATTTGGCGCCGCCTTCGGTCTCTGTCACACCCTGAGGCAGATCGGGGTTCTGCCTCAGCACCCGGCGGAAATGTGCGGGCGCCACCGGGATGAGGTATTTGGTGATTTCCCAGGTGGAGAAGAGCCGCAGGGTCTTGCGCCCCGTCTCGTCCATACCGCGGCCTGCAAGGTCTGCGCGCCCGCGTTGGCAGGCCGCAGCGATATTGGCAAAACCAGTGGTATCCGTCGGGGCCTCCAGCTGTGCCATCGCCCGGTCGGGAGAG
>JBCCUH010000144.1:0-5817 GCA_039197405.1 Pseudomonadota bacterium | reverse complement strand
GTGCGCCAAGCCATGGATTGGCTACGCGCGGAAACTTGGGTGTTTCGCCTTTTGCCTGCGCTATTAGGCGCGGCGACTGGAATGGGTCTGGCCAGTTACATCAACGGCGCCCCGGTGTGGGTGCTGTCCGGGCACGATGTTGTCATCCTGACGCTCGTCGGGCTGGGCGGCGCCTTCGGCGGGTATTTGATGAGCGGCTGGATTGGGCGCCCGGGTCTGTTCGGCGCGGGGCTTACGGCATTCGGTTGCTGGCTGGCGGGCGGTTTGGGCGGCGCTTTAGCAGGCACGATTTTCGATCTGTTCACAGGCACATTCTTCGGCGCGATGGCAGGCATCTTACTGCCCTTTATTGCGCTGCCGGTGTTTGCCGCTTGGGTGCTGAGCTGCGTGGCGCTGCATGTCGTTCTTGCGTTCGCACGCAGCCAAAGGGTGGCGCCTTGAACAGACGTCACTTTCTTGGCGCCAGCGCCGCGCTCGCCATGACAGGAACCCCAACAATGGCCAAACAGCCCTAGCACGTTCACCCTGAGGAAGACCCGCACGAAGCGACTTTCATGATGTGGCCCGCCTCGCGCCGGGTGCATCCTGATCGTTACTTTCTGCGGGATCTACAGCAGACCATTGCCGACATCGCCAATGTGATTGGCGCCTTCGAACCCGTGATCCTTTGCGCCGATGCCGCCGAGCATGACAGGATCCGCAAAATGGTCAGTTCGCAAATCGAGCTGTGGGACATTCCCACGGAAGATCTCTGGGCGCGCGATGCCGGCCCCCTGATCGCGCATGAGGGCAATCGCCGCGTTGTCAGCCATATCCGATTCAACGGCTGGGGCGACAAACAGGTGCACGCGCATGATGGCCAGGTTGCTAGGCGCATCGCTGACGCATTGGGCTTCAAGGTTGTCGACAGCGGCGTCATTGGCGAAGCAGGCGGTGTGGAGCACGATGGCCATGGGCTCTTGATGGCGCATAAAAGCTCCTGGGTGAATGACAACCGCAATCCGGGTCTTAGCCGCGCGGAGGTCGAGCGACGCCTCTTGAAAGCCTATGGCGCGGATCGGATGATCTGGACGCGCGGCGTCTATGGTGAGGATATCACCGATTATCACATCGACAGCCTCGCCCGCTTCACCGGTCCGGGCCGCGTCCTGATGAACCTGCCCGATGAAGTGGACGCGCAAGACCCGTTCCATCTGGCCGCACTGGACACCTATGACGCGCTGAAGGCGGACGGATTGAACATCGAGGTTATCCCTGAGCCGAACCGCCACCGCGTGGATAGCATCGATTTTGTTGCCTCCTATGCCAATTTCTATGCCTGCAACGGTGCGGTTATCGCGGCAGAATTCGGGGATTCGGAAACCGACGAAATCGCGCGCGAGGCGCTCGCCCGTCATTATCCGGGCCGCGAGATCGTGACGCTGAACGTCGATCCGCTTGGCGAGGTCGGAGGCGGCATTCATTGCGCCACGCAGCAACTGCCGTCTGCATGAGATGCTGCCTCTATTGCGCGTCAGGCCAACCACGGCACATTTCTGCGAGCCGTTTCTGGCAGCAAGGATGATGCTACCGGCGCAAGGACGTCCTTTTGGCGCATTGATCAGGCCAGTCCAGCCTGTACAGTCTTTTTGTGCGCCGGCTTTGCCGCTGGCTGCACTGGCAATTCTTCACTTCACCATGAGGCACGCAGCATGATCCCGGTTCTGAATATGAAAAACCCCGGTTTCGAGGCAGATCTATACGCCGCTTATAACGAGGTGGGCTTTGCCTATCTGGTGGGCCACGACATATCGGGCGATTTGCGCGCCGCGCTGTTTGATGCATCACGGCGCTTTCACGCTTTGCCGGAAGACCAGAAACGCAAGATCGAAGTGGACGGCAGCCATCGCGGATATATCCCGATGGCTGCCTCTACCGATGTGACCTCAACCCTGGCAACGGTCACAAAGCCCAATCAATCGGCCAGCTTCATGATGATGCGCGAGGATGCACAGGTGGATCCTGCCATTTACCTTTCGGGGCCAAACAAATGGCCTGATCTGCCGGGTTTTCGCGACACGCTGGAGCAATATCACAGGGGCATGTGCGATCTGGGCGCGCGGGTCATGGGCGCCGCGCTGCGCGCTATCGGCGCGCCAGCACAGGCGATGGACATGTTCAGCCCGCCGACGACCTGGTTGCGGCTGCTGCATTACCCGCCGATGCCCGCAGCAGCCCCGGATGATCTTTATGGCTCTGCACCGCATACGGATTTTGGCGCCCTGACCTTTCTGGCGACCGATGATGTGGGCGGTCTGCAGGTGCTCAGCCGCGACGGCGAGTGGCTGGATGTGCCGCCGCGCAGCGACGCCTATGTGGTGAATGTCGGAGACATGCTGCACCGGATGTCGAATGGGCACCTGCGGTCGACCCCGCACCGGGTGATCAACAAGACCGGGCGCGAGCGCTACTCCTGTCCGTTCTTTTACGACCCGCATGTCACCGCAACCATCGAGCCGCTTCCCGGCACAGGATCGCCCGCGTTTGATCCGATCAACTTCGGCACCTTCCTGCGCGGCGAGCTTGAAGCCAGCTACGAAGCTCACAAACCCAGCAGCTGACACCGCAGCCCTGACCCGTCTGCTTTCCTCTTGTCGAAAATACCTCGGGGGAGGCTGCCGCAGGCAGACGGGGGCAGAGCCCCCACAACACGCCCGCCTGTCACTCGCGATGCGCCGGCGGTACCCAGTCCAGGGTTTTCTGGTTCCAGAAACGGTTCGGATTGTCCTCGTCCAGGCCGCGAATATGCCGCGTTCCGATGGATGGTGTCAGCGAGATCACGGGCTCTTCATATGGGTGCGCATCGTAGATGGCCTGCAAGGTTGCGCAGGCAGTGTCAGCGTCATGCGGCAGCTGCGCCGAAAGCACGGTGCAAGGCACCTCCACGACATCTTCGGTACGCGCGTTGCGACCCGTTCCCTTGGAGCGGAAGCGCTGTATGCCTTCGGTCTGCTCAAAGCTGACGTGATCATAGTCACCGTAGTTCAAATCGCAGGCTTCGGTCATCGCCGCCAATACCGCGTTGGCATGGGTCCGGGGCACCTGTACGGACAGGATGAAAACCGGCGTGGCAGTAAAACGTGTCTGCGCGGCCAATTGGTCGATGAAATCATCCATGATCGTGTACACCCATGTCGCGTATCCTGTCCGGCGCCAAGACATTCAGCCCGCGTTTGCTGGCGCTGTGGGCCAGAATGCCTTCGCTCAGCAGATGATCCATCAGGGCAACGGCAAATGGTCCGGCCAGATGCATGCGCCGTTCGGTCCAGTCCAGGCAGGGCTTCAACGGCGCGGGTTTCAGGCCCAGACTTTGCGCCCAAGCCTCGCCTTTCTGGCTCAGGCACCAGGTCTCTGTTCCGATCACCCGGCCATCAGCCCGCAGGCTTTGCGCAACCGCCACCCCCAGGCGGCCCGCCAAATGCGCATAACAGCAGCGCGCGGCACGCAAATGCGCCGGGGCCTGGACGCGCGGCGCGCCAGCAGACGGCAGAACCGAGGTTGCCTCAAGATACTCGGCAACCTCTTGCGTCGCGATCCTGTGATAGATGCAGCGTCCGGATTTCACCGACGCTGTCAGCCCCAGCGCTTCCAGATGCTGCAGATGTGCCGTCGTCGTTTGCGGCGAGATCCCCGCATGGCTGGCCAGTTCCTTGTTGGTAAAGGCACGCCCATCCATGAGGATGCACAATAGCGCGCTGCGCGTGGGGCTGGAAAGCGCCTGCCCGATCCGGGCCATCTGATTGCATTCGATCATGACCGCAGGATGCCCGTTTTGCAGCCAGAAACGCCAGACAAATCACTTCGCCCCAGGCCGAAGTGTCCGTGCCCGAAAGCGCGCGCCCCGCGATTTCGTCTTGACGAAATCCGCCAACCTGCCAAACACCTCGCCTTATGGCTACGGGACAATTGACCATCAATCTGGGCGCGCTTGCGCAGAACTGGCAGGCGCTGGACCGGTTGAGCGATGCGGAAACCGGCGCGGTTGTCAAAGCGCGCGGCTATGGGCTGGGCATGGATATCGTCGCCCGCAGGCTTGCGCAGACCGGCGTGCGCACCTTCTTTGTGGCCGTCGCCGAGGAAGGCGCCGAGCTGCGCAGCATTCTTGGCCCCGGCCCGATGATCTATGTCCTGGGCGGGCATATGTCCGGCGATACCGATATGATCGGCGATTTGGCGCTGACGCCGCTGCTAAGCTCTGTCGATCAGCTGCTGCGCCATTTCGAGGCGCTTCCGGGCGCGCCTTTCGGCATACAGCTTGACACCGGTATGAACCGACTTGGTTTGGAGCCAGCTGAATGGGCCGCTGTGCGCGCCATGGTACTGCCTCAGAACCCCGGTCTGATCATGTCGCATCTGGCCTGTGCGGACACGCCGGATCACCCGATGAACGCACAGCAATTGCGCGTCTTTCGCGAGATGACGGATGACTTGGATGCCCCACGCTCGCTTGCGGCAACGGGCGGGATTTTGCTTGGGCCGGAATATCATTTCGATCTGACGCGGCCCGGTGTCGGGCTTTATGGCGGGCTACCCTTTGCCGATGCGGCGCCTGTGATCACGCTCGATCTGCCGGTAATTCAGATCCGCGACATCCCTAAAGGCGAAAGCGTTGGATACGCAAATGCGTGGATTGCCCAGCGCGACAGCCGGATTGCCACCGTCTCTGGCGGTTATGCAGATGGTGTGCTGCGCGCCGCCGGTCCAAACACGCATCTCTTTGCCGGGCAAACGCGTGTCCCGGTCGCCGGACGCATCTCGATGGACAGCATTGGCGTGGACATCACTGATGCAACCGAAGTGCCCTCTGCCCTGCAGCTGATCGGTCCGCATCAATCCATTGATGCGCTGGCTGCACATGCTGGCACCATCGGCTATGAAATCCTGACCTCGCTGGATGCCAGGCTGACGCGCAGGATCATTGGATGAGCGCGATTTTGAATGTTCTGGCTCAGATAGGGCGTGCGAGCCTTGGCGTGGTCGCCGCCCTGGGCCGGATCGCACTTTTTGCCGCCGCAACGCTGCGTGCGCTGTTCCGCGCCCCCTTCTACACCCGCGAATTTGGCGGTGCGCTGATGCAGGTGGGCTGGCTCAGCCTGCCGGTTGTCGGCCTGACAGCCGTGTTCACCGGCGGGGCACTGGCGTTGCAGATCTATGCAGGCGGCGCACGCTTCAATGCCGAAGCTGTGGTTCCGCAGATTGTCGCCATCGGTATGGTGCGCGAGCTGGGGCCGGTGCTGGTGGGGTTGATGATCGCAGCCCGCGTCACGTCTTCCATCGCGGCAGAGATCGCGACAATGAAAGTAACCGAGCAGATTGACGCGTTGGTGACCCTCTCTACCCATCCAATGCAATACCTGACGCTGCCCCGCGTGCTTGCGGGCGTAATCTGCGTGCCCTTGCTGGTCGGCGTGGGCGATATCATCGGGATTCTTGGCGGCTATCTGGTTGCCACCGGAACGCTGGGTTTCAATGCCGCGACCTATCTGATCAACACTGTCGATTTTCTGGAAACCCGCGACGTTGTTTCGTCGCTGGCAAAGGGCGCGGTTTTCGGCGCAATCGCCACGTTGATGGGATGTTACTACGGCATGAACTCGGGCCGCGGCGCACAAGGCGTGGGGCGCGCCACGAAAGGCTCGGTCGAGGCGGCGGCGGTGCTGATACTGGCGGCGAATTTCGTCCTGACGGGGGTATTCTTTTCGCTATGATCACCCTTACTGACGTCAAAAAATCCTTTGGGGACAATCACGTATTGCGCGGCGTTAATCTTGAGATCGC
>JBCCUH010000143.1:0-5862 GCA_039197405.1 Pseudomonadota bacterium | reverse complement strand
GGCTTCCAGCTTGGTGAGGAAGATGCGCGTCAGATCACCCACCGACGTGGCGTGACGGAAGTAATGCTGCATGAAAATCTCGACGCCGCGTCGCCCGCCGCCATCCTCATAGCCCATCTGTGCGGCGACCTCGACCTGCAGATCAAAGGTCAGCTGTTCGGACGCTCTGCCCGAGATCAGATGCAGATGCCCGCGAACGGCCCAGAGAAAGCTTTCCGCCGCTTCGAAGGTCGCAAACTCTTCCTCGGTGAACACATCCAGAGCGACCAAAGCGGCCACATCGTGTACACCATGTACATATTTGGCAATCCAGAACAGCGATTGCAGGTCGCGCAGCCCGCCCTTGCCTTCCTTGACATTGGGCTCCACCACATAGCGTTGCCCCTGCTTGATGTGCCGCACATCGCGTTCAGCAAGCTTGGCTTCAATAAACTCCGCTTCGGTACCCTTGAAGAGATCTTCCCAAAGCCGCGTGTCCAGTTCAACCGCCGTTTCCGCATCGCCTTCGACAAAGCGATGTTCAAGCATCGCCGTGCGGATCGTAAAATCTTCGGCGCCAAGACGCATGCAATCCTTGATGGTGCGGCTCGACTGGCCCACTTTGAGGCGGATGTCCCAAAGCATGTAGAGCATCGATTCAATGACGCTTTCGGCCCAGGGCGTTAGCTTGTAGGGCGTCAGGAAAAGCAGATCGACGTCGGAATGCGGCGCCATCTCGCCGCGGCCATACCCGCCGACCGCAAGAACGCTGATGCGTTCCTGTTCGGTGGGCGTGCTGAGCGGGTGCAGGACCTGCGTGGCAACCGCAAAGCAGCTGCGCACCAGACAATCGGTCAGATAGGTATAGCTGCGGGTCATGTCGCGCGCCGCGAAAGGCCGCTCCTTGAATGCAGCAGCGATTGCCGCCATGCCCGCTTTTCGGGCGGTAGCCAGGGTTTTGACCGCGCTGGCGCGCCGCGCGCCTTCATCGCGAATAGGGCCTAGATCGTCCGACAGCTGGCGCGCAAGCGTGGCCGTGTCAAAGATGTGCTGTGCCGGGCAGATCAATTCCTCCGGCACAGGCCATGTCAGGTGGAGCAGAGCGTCAGAATCCCGCGCCGGTGAATTTTCTTGGGGCAGGGTCAATGATCACCACCTGTTTATCGCGGACCATCGCAACTGACAGCGCACGTTCATTTGTACCATCAGGACGCAAACGGAAAGCCCCTGCAACCCCCTGAAATCCTGCGCCTTGCGTCAGCGCTCCAGCGGTCAATGCCTTTTTGTTGCCCGCTTCGACAAGGGCGCCGATTGCCGCAATGCCATCATAGGCCAACCCGCCAAGCTGATGCGGCGCCTTGCCATAGGCCGCCGAATACCGGGCCTGGAAGTTCTGGATCATTGCCTGATCCGGCATCGCGAACCACCCGTTCTGCAGGCCGGGCAGCTCCAGCGTCTGCGCAGGAACGTCCCAGCGCGCCAGACCGATCATCTGCGTCACCGCCGTATTGACACCGGCTTCCGGCAGCATCTGCGCCAGCAATGGCAGGGCACCGGCAGAGTTGGAGGTCATAAAAACCATGTCTGCCCCATTGGCATCAATGGCTGATTTGATCTTGGGAACCGCGGCAACCACACCCGGCTGGCTGAACTCGAACTCGGTGACAGAGGCCACCTGCACCCCGTTGCGCGCCGCAGCCTGCTGAATGGCATTGCGGCCAAACTGCCCTTCCACATTGCTCGGATGCGCGATGACGGCCTTGGACTTGCCTTGCCGCGCTGCGAACGCCATCAGCCGATTTGCGGTATTGGCAAAAGTCGGGCCAAGCACGAAAACATTGCCGCCCGCAATCGACGTATTGTTCGAAAAGCTGAGGATATTGACGTTTTGTCCGGCAACCGCGACCCCGGCTGCATTCGCCGCATCGGCAAAAAGCGGGCCGAGAATGATCTTGGCGCCATCGGCAACCGCTTGTTGCGCCTGCGCTGCGGCCTGATCGGTCTGACCTGCGGTGTCATACACGCGCAGGTCAATATTCACATTGGTCAGATCGGCAATCGCCATGCGTGCTGCGTTTTCCAGCGAGGCCGCTACGATGCCTGCGCCCTGATGTGACTTGGGGACCAAAAGCGCCACAGGCACCGGCTCTGACGTATTAATGGAAGGACCTGCACCGCCGCCGCCAAGCGCGCCAGTTGCTGCGCCAAAGGGCTGACACGCGCCAAGGGCCAGTGTACCTGCGACAAAAACGAAGCCCTTCAGCGCCTTGCGGGCCGAGTTCAAAAAAGCAAACATAACTAAGGTCATCCCCCTGATGGTCCGGCTGTTGCGCCGTGTCGCTGCTGGGGTGCTATAATAAGCGACACGAAAGGCGGGTCCAGTGGGGAATGCGCAGAAAGTTCACTTGAAGCCCGGTCTGTACTTTGTTGCAACGCCGATCGGCACAGCCCGCGATATCACGTTGAGAGCATTGGATATTCTTGAATCGGCCGATGTGATTGCCGCTGAGGACACGCGCTCGATGCGGCGGCTTTTGGACATTCATGGCGTTGCGCTCGGCGGACGCCCGCTGATCGCCTACCATGATCACAACGGTGCACAGGCCCGACCAAAGCTGCTGGCATATCTGGCCGAAGGCAAAAGCGTCGCCTATGCGTCCGAGGCGGGAATGCCGCTGATCGCAGACCCTGGCTACGACCTGTCGCGCAGCGCTGGCGAGGCTGGCCACCCTGTGACCTGCGCGCCTGGTGCATCCGCCGCGCTGACCGCGCTCACGCTGGCAGGGTTGCCCACAGACCGGTTTTTCTTTGCCGGGTTCCTGCCCAACGCGAAAGGCGCGCGCCGCGCGGCACTGGAAGAGCTTCGCGAAGTGCAGGCGACGCTGGTGCTTTATGAATCGCCAAAACGAATTGCAGCCTCGCTTGGCGATTGCGCGGACGTTCTGGGGGGCGAGCGCAAGGCTGCTCTCTGCCGTGAATTGACCAAGAAATTTGAAGAGGTGAAACGCGGAACGCTGGCCGAACTGCACGCGGTTTTGCAGGAGGCACCGGTGAAAGGCGAAATTGTAATGATTATCGACCGTGCGCATGAACCGGCTGTTAACACACGAACCCTAGAAGAGGATTTGACACACGCGATGCAGACGATGCGTGTGCGCGATGCGGCTGATGTGGTGGCCCGTGCGCACGGGTTGCCGCGCAGGCAGGTGTATCAGATGGCGCTGGATATGGGACGGGAGACATGATGGCGATGACGAACAGGAAATTGACCGGCACGGTCAACTATCATGCAGGGGTTGCTGCCGAGAATCAGATTGCAGCCGATTACCAGAAACGCGGCCTTGATCTGGCCGCGCGCAGGTGGCGTGGCAGTGGCGGTGAAATCGATCTTGTGTTCAAGGACCGCGCCACAGCTGAAATCGTCTTTGTCGAGGTGAAGAAAGCGAAGAATTTCGCCGATGCTGCACTGCGCATCACATCCCGTCAGATTGCGCGCATCTGCACTGCTGCGGAGGAATTTCTAGGCACCCAGCCGAATGGATTGTTGACCCCGATGCGGGTGGATGCGGCATTTGTGAACCAGCGCGGTGAGACGCATATCCTCGAAAATGCGATCACCGCTTAACGGCTTTCTTTTCACAGGCCCATTGCAGTGCCTGACAGCCTGCGCCAAATAAGGTGAACACACCTAATAAGGCGGCGGCACATGAGAATCGCATTCCAGATGGACCCGATCAGCGACGTGAATATTGCCGCTGACAGCAGCTTTCGCCTGGCGGAGCAAGCGCAGGCGCGGGGTCATTCGCTGTTTTTCTATGGCCCGGATCAACTGGCCTATTCGCAAGGGCGCGTGACTGCGCGCGGGCAGGATTTCACGGTCAAACGCGTTCAGGGCGATCACGTCGCGCTGGGGGCCGAACGGCTTGTGGACCTGTCAGAGTTCGATGTCGTCTGGCTGCGTCAGGATCCGCCCTTTGACATGCATTACATCACCACCACGCATATTCTCGATCGCATCCATCCCGAAACGCTTGTGGTGAATGATCCGTTCTGGGTGCGCAACTATCCTGAGAAACTGCTGGTTCTGGATTTTCCCGATCTGACCCCGCCAACCACCATCGCGCGCGATCTGGAGACGATCAAAGCCTTCAAGGAAGAGTATGGCGACGTCATCCTCAAACCGCTTTACGGCAACGGCGGCGCAGGTGTTTTTCGCCTGACGAAGGAGGATCGTAATCTCAGCTCGCTGCACGAGCTTTTCACCAGCTTCAGCCGCGAGCCGCTGATCGTGCAGCAATTCCTACCGGATGTCTCAAACGGTGACAAACGGGTCATCCTTGTGGATGGTGAACCGGTCGGCGCAATCAACCGCGTTCCCGCCAAGGGCGAGACGCGTTCGAACATGCATGTGGGGGGACGCCCGGAGAAAATCGGCCTGACGGACCGGGATCGCGAGATTTGCGCGGCGATTGGCCCGCTGCTTCGAGAAAAAGGTCAGGTGTTCGTAGGTATTGATGTCATCGGCAATTACCTGACGGAGATCAACGTAACCTCGCCTACGGGCATTCAGGAACTGGAGCGATTTGATGGCATCAACGTTGCCGAAAAGATCTGGCAGGTGATCGAGGCGAAACGGGCTTAAGCGCCTTCGGACAACCGGAAACTCAGCGCTTCGGCCACATGTGGCGGGGTGATCACCTCGGAGTTTCCGAGATCAGCGATGGTGCGCGCCACGCGCATCACCCGGTGATAGCCGCGCGCAGAGAGCCCGAACCGGGCCGCGCCCCTGGCCAAAAGTGCCCGCCCCTCTGCACAAAGCGGCGCAATCTCGTTCAGCATGTCGCCTTCTGCATCCGAATTGGTGCGCAGGCTGGGGTGCCCTGCAAACCGGGCGTCCTGCCGTACCCGTGCCGCCGCGACGCGCGACGCGACTTCGGCGGTGCTGTCACCGCTTTGCGCCAGTTCGAGATCGCTGAAACTGACCGGTGGCACTTCGATGCGCAGATCGAAACGGTCCATCAGCGGCCCCGAAATGCGCCCCAAGTAATCCTGCGCGCACAGTGGCACCTTGGCGCAGGCCCGCGCCGGATCGAAGGCATAGCCGCAGCGGCACGGATTGGCGGCGGCCACCAGCATAAAGCGGCAGGGGTATTTGATATGCGCATTGGCCCGCGCGATCATCACCTCGCCGTTCTCAACCGGCTGCCGCAGGGTTTCCAGCACTTGCCGGGGAAACTCGGGCAGCTCATCCATGAAGAGAACGCCATTGTGGGCCAGCGACACTTCGCCGGGTTTTGCTCCGCGCCCGCCGCCGATGATGGCCGCCATTGACGCTGTGTGATGCGGTTCGCGAAACGGGCGCACGCGCGATATGCCGCCGTCGTCCAACAACCCGGCGATGGAATGCACCATGGACGTCTCCAAAGCTTCCACGGGGCTGAGCGGTGGCAGCAGGCCGGGCAGCCGCGCGGCAAGCATGGATTTTCCCGAGCCGGGCGTGCCGACAAACATCAGGTGATGCCGCCCCGCCGCTGCAATTTCCAGGGCGCGTTTTGCCCGTTCCTGACCTTTGACGTCGCGCAAGTCCTTGGGTGAGATGTCTTCGGTAACGGTGCCCGGTACTGCCGGGGCCAGCGGCGACTGCCCGGTGAAGTGCCGCGCCACCTCTGCCAGTGACCCGGCGGCTATCACCTCGGCGGCACCAACCCAGGCCGCTTCCGAGCCGGAGGCAGCCGGGCACAAAAGCGCGCGGCTGTCCTCGGCGGCTGTCATTGCGGCGGGCAGGGCACCGACAACCGGCACCAATGTGCCGCCCAGTGACAACTCACCCAGCGCGACTGTGCGTTCAACTTCTTCCTTCGGCACAATGTCCAGCGCGGCCAG
>JBCCUH010000142.1:0-5892 GCA_039197405.1 Pseudomonadota bacterium | reverse complement strand
CCGCACCAGCATCGAAACCGCGCTGTCTTCCGGCCCTTCAGGCGGATGCCCGCGCCCATCCTTGAGATGGCATCGCTGGCACGAGCGCGCGTTGTAAAGCGGGCCAAGACCGTCTGACGCAAGTGTCGACGCGGGCGACGTCACCCACAGCTTCCGGAACAGTCCGTTGCCAACCTTGAAATCCAGCTCGCGGGCAAAGCTGATATTGGCCGATGGCTGGCTGAACGCGTTGGAATTGGCCTTCGCCCGCACAGTGGCTGCGCCCGCCTGATTCGCCTCGAAGGGCTCGGCTTTGGTGAAATCGGTGGCAGGACGCGTCGCGGTCGCAATGCGGGCAGCCTCACTGCCGGACCGCGGCAGAGCATTTAGATGCAGGTCGCGCAACTCTGCTTCGGCAAAGCAGGCTTGCGACAATATGCTGACAGAAACAGCAAGGGTTGCTCTTGCGAAATTTTTCATACCTTATAGATATGCTCAGGAATAATTGAAGGCGAGGTCAATCCTCGTCATATCACAGGATTTGACTGCGACATGGTGCCTCTTAGAAAAAACGCAGACGCGCGGCAACCTTGCCAGTCTTCCATCAGTCCCGGCGCGCGCGAATTCGTGAATCACCTGCGGTTCGTTGCGATGGATTGCCGGGCCAAGCCGCGCGCGGATCTGTTTGAGGCCTGCGCATTGCTGCATGTTTCCCAAAGCGCATCCCGCGATGCCTTCGCACAGGCATTGACACGATGCCTTGGTGAAGCTTTGGGCAAGCCTGCGCGCCTGCTGGCGCCGGGAACGGACGAGCTGACTTTCGATGAACACTGGCTCGTGCAACTTGGCATCGCCTGCGCGCGCGATGATGATGCCAGCCTGACGTTCCTGCTGAGATCGCGGGTCGCTTTCGAAAACCGGCGGCTCGTGGGATTCTTGATGGGCAATTTATCTGAGTGTTTTTCTCTGATTTAGAATTATTCTAAAAGGGTCTTGCCAAGGCGGCTGCGCTGATTAAGTTATGGCGCAGAGCCAGCCAGCCTGTCTGCGAGCCAGCTTAGTTTTGTTAGATTTCAAGGAGCGAGCAATGACTCAATCAGCCGCCGCGCTGTCCACGGACGCACGTACAGCCATCGTCGAAGCCCTGAACCAGGCCGTGGCGGAAACCGCCGTCACAACCATGCTGGCGCAGAATTTCCACTGGAACGTCACCGGCATGGCTTTTGGCCCGCTGCACGATCTTTTTCAGAAAATCTACGAAGATCACTTTGTTGCGCAGGACGATCTTGCAGAGCGGATCAAGGCGCTGAATGCTCATGCCGAAGGCACGCTCGCGGGGATGCTCAAACGCTCCAAAGTCAGCGAAAACGACGGCCACGCCAGCGATCAGGAAATGATCAAGATGATGCAGGACGCGCAGGAAACCCTGGCCGCCACTCTGGCAGGCGCGGGTGAGATTGCCGCCAATCATGGTGATACGCTGACAGAAGATCTGTGCATCGCGCGCGGTCAGGAACATGAAAAATTCGCTTGGTTCCTGCGCTCACATCTGGCCTGATTGTAACCAGATTGCTCAGCCGGTTGCGGCATTGAACAACAGGTCAAGCCACGTCTTTGATCGCAGAGACGGGCTTGGCCTTTTTCTTTTGGCATTTGCGCAGGTATTGCGGCGCCCAGTGCCGGTACTTTCCCAAACGCGTCTGCTGCCCGAGCAGCATCTCGACAAACGCCTCGCGGTGCTTGTCTTTCTTCAGCTCTTTGAACAGCGATTTCTGAGCCTTCGTCATCGAACATCCGATGCAATGTCCCTCGCGTTTGAACTTGCAGACATCAATGCAGGGGCTGGGCGTCTTGGGCATGGGGTACCTCGCGAAAGTAGGGCCGGGAAAACCCGGCCCGTTGCTGGGTCGTGCGCCTTTACTGGAAAACCGCGTTCGGATCGTCAAGGCTGTCAGAGCCTTCGAAATCAATCTGGTCTACGCCAAGCACTGTAACAGCGCGTTCGATCGACCGGGTCTGGTCGACCAGCGCATTCACCGCACCCATGATCAGCGCCTCGCCCGCCTCATTGCCGCGTTCCAGCATCATGTCATAGGCGAAGCCCGCTTCGGCGGCAGTCTTCATCTCGGACATCTCAAGCATGGTTGCATCCAGCTTGCTGGTCAGCTCCGCATCAACGCCTGCATCGGCGCTGGCCACCAGCGATGACAGGGACGGCCCTTCGACAACCGTGCCGTCAATGCGGGTGTAGCTGCCTAGATAGACGTTGCGAATGCCAAGCGCGTCATAGAAATGGCTGTTGTGGGTGTTGTCGGAAAAGCAATCATGCTCTTCTTCGGGATCGTTCAGCATCACGCCCAGCTTCATGCGCTCGCCTGCCTGCTCGCCATAGGACAAAGACCCCATGCCGGTCAGAATAGCCGAAAGGCCTGCAGTCTCGTCTGTCACCACGGCTGCGCGTGCGGCGCCGCCTGATTGCCACTGCGCAACCATCCATTCCAGATCGCTGACCAGCAAGTCGGTGGCGGCTTTCAGATAGTCGCCGCGCCGGTCGCAATTGTCGCCCGTGCAGGCATCACCAGCCGCGAAATCCGTCCAAGGGCGGTTGCCCGCGCCGATACCGTGACCGTTCAGGTCCTGGCCCCAAAGCAGAAACTCAATTGCATGATACCCGGTGGCCACGTTGGATTCGACCTCATCGGCTTCATGAAGCGCCTCTTCCAGAAGGGCAGGGGTGATAGCGGATGCGTCGATCTCGGTGCCCGACAGGGTAAACGCCGGGTTCGCGATCACATTGAGCGCTGCATATTCATTTTCATCCGTCGCACCGCCATAGCCGGGATCGACATAATCGATCAGGCCTTCATCCAGCGGCCAGGCGTTCACCTTGCCTTCCCAATCGTCCACAATCGCATTGCCGAACCGGAACACCTCTGTCTGCTGATAAGGAACGCGCGCGGCGATCCAGGCTGCTTTCGCCGCTTGCAGCGCCTGCGCGGAAGGCTCCGCGATCAGCGTGTCCACTGCGTCAGACAGGCGCTGCGCCGTGGTCAGGCTGTCTTCGTATTTGGCCAATGCGATATCGGCATAGGTATCCAGTACAGCGGCTTTGTCAGCAAAGACCGGGGCTGCTGCCAGCATGATGGCGCCGAGAGTGGCAGGTCGTGTCAGGTTCATTCGTGTCGTGTCCTTTTGTCAGACGGGGTGGGAAAAGGTTTGAAATCCATCAGTGAAGGCGCACCACATTCTTTGGGAGCGCTGATGAAAATTCGGAAATCTGTTCATGAATCTGCCGCGAGCATTCGCCGACGCGGCCCGCTAGTATCGCTATATGTTCTGCCTGAGCGGGCCCGGCCAGCAAGGTGGAAATCAGCGCAGCATCATTCAGATGGCCATCGCTGGCCACGCGCACCAGATTGACAAAGACACATTCATCAGACCCGACACATGCGCAGCTCACATCATGCCGCACCAGCGGCCGGTAGGCGCAATCGATCAGCGTGCGCATCAGCGTTTCAAAGGCGGCGCACATCTCATGTGCCTGCTGTTTGGGCAGGCTGCGGTGGTAATCGCGCCAGATCTGGCTTTGCCCCTGAGGTCCTTCGCACCACAATCGCAGGTTCAGGATCAGACTGGATTCCCAGGCTTCCATATGGCTCAGCGCGCTGACCGTCGCGCCACCGCGTGAGGGATGCGACGCGGTCATTTTGTCAAGATCAGCTTGCCCGCGCGCGTGATGCGCAGATAATAGGCCTGCCCGTCCAGAAGGATGCAGGCCTGCACACCGTCCTTGACCAGATCGCGCGCGTCGTAAGCGTCGATCTCTGTCTGAGGAGTGATTTTCGTCGAATTGGGAACAGGGGTCATCGCATTCATGGCGTGCGCTCCAGATAATCCATCATTTGTTCAAGCTTCTGGTCCGACGGGTAGAGGCCGCTCATGGCGTTCAGCAGCATTTCGCGCCAACAGGGGCGTTCAGAAAAGCGTTTCATGTCAGTCTCTGTGTCCGTATTGTGCCGTTTCATCGGGTCTCTCCTGAGTGTCGAAGGGTCCGGGCTGCCCGTCGATGGGGTGGCTAAGACTCGATGTTGCATTGTTGATAGAAACAGTCGGATAAGTCAATCCCGACAAAAATAATCAGATTAAATCCCGAAGCGCAAGATGGCGCACCCTGCGCATTTTGGCGCATAGGCGGGGTCAGGCGGTCTCCAACTGCTCGATGAGCGCACGAAATGCGCGGCGCGCGTCGCCGACCTGCCGAACGCGTTTGAGTTGGTCCAGATTGCTGTAATCCTCGCCCACCACGATCAACCCGACCATGCCCATCTCGTAATGCGGCACGCAGACGTAACCGTAGACGCCGGGCACATCGAAGCGCAGCGTCACATCCTCATCGACCGTGCTGTTCCAGGCATCGGCGCCCTCAGGTAGCATGCCGCGTTTGGAGGCGGTGTTGTGCCCTGCATCGGTGGACAGGAACGTCACCTCATCTCCGGGGGCCACATGCAGGATCGGCGGCTCGAACACGTTGATCACATTGGCATCATTGCAATCGGCGTTCAGCATCAACACGCTGTGCTCCTTGCCTTCGCTCTCGGGACATCCGGTTTTGGCAAAACCCGCGGTGCCGGCGCAGGCCGCAAGCGAAACGGTAAAATTACGACGCGTAAGCATGGACGATCAGATCCTCTCTGGGGCCGAGCGTGGTTTCGATGGTCACGCCATAGGTCTCGGCAATTTCTGGCTGACGCAGTACATCTTCGGGTGCGCCTTGGGCGCAGATTTCGCCCTCGCGCAGCAGAATCAGCGTATCGGCAAATCGCGCGGCCAGATTGAGATCATGCAAGGCCACGATCCCGATGGTCTGGCGCGCTTGCATGGTCTGGCGGATGCGTGCCAGCACTTCCAGCTGATGCCGCAGGTCAAGGGCAGACGTCGGCTCGTCGAAAAGATAGACATCCGCGCGCCGGATCAGCGCCTGCGCGACAGACACCATCTGCGATTGCCCGCCAGACAGCTCGGCGATGTAGGCCTCCGACAGATGACCGATCCCGGCAATCTCAAGCGCCTCAGACACCGCGTTGATATCGGCGGGCGAGACCGACCAGCCTTTCAGCTGCTTATACGCCATCATCACCACATCAAAGACAGTAAGGGCGGCATTGGCGGTGAAGAACTGCGGCATGAAACAGACCCGTTTCAGCCGCTCCCTCAGCGTCAGCGTCGCCAGATCCGTTCCGTTCAGACAGGCGGTGCCGGATTGCGGAACCGCCAGACCGGACAGCACCTTGAAAAGCGTGGATTTGCCAGAGGCATTAGGTCCGATCAGGGCGGTCAGCCGGCCGGGCTCCAGCGCGTCAAAGCCTGCGTTTTTCAGGACGGTCCGGGCGCCATAGGAATGGGTCAGCCCCTGCGCGTGCAATGTCATTGCCAGTGCCTCCGGCGTTGCGACAGAATAAGCGATACAAAGAACGGAATGCCGATCAGCGAGGTGATCATGCCAATCGGGTAGACGATGCCCGGCGTGATCGCCTTGGACAGGATCGAGGTGCCCGACAGGATCAATGCGCCAGCCAATGCAGAAAGCGGCAGAAATCCGCGTTGGTCCTCGCCCACGATCATCCGTGCGATATGCGGGCCCACCAGTCCGACGAACGCGATGGCACCGACAAAGGCCACGGCCACCGCCGTCAGCAGCGACACGCCCGCCAGAACCGTCAGACGCAGCATGGCGACATTGACGCCCAGGCTTGCGGCCTTTTCCTCGCCCATGCGCAGCGCCGTCAGCGACCATGACCGCGACAGGAAATAGGGCATCACAAGGGCCAGAACAGCAAAGCAGATACCGACTTTCGGCCAGGTTGCGCGCGCCAGCGATCCCAGTTGCCAGAAGATCAGCTGCGCCAGTTGAAT
>JBCCUH010000141.1:0-5893 GCA_039197405.1 Pseudomonadota bacterium | reverse complement strand
GCCCCTATGATCCGCAGGGAGGACGCATGCGCGCCTAAGCCATGGCCCTGCCCAATCGCTGCGCGAATTGGCTGCCTGTTACAAAACTATCACTTGTAAATAGGCCCGCTCCACCCATATTAGGCGATGCGACGTTACCACTATCGACCCTACTGCTCCTTTTTACGGCCCAGTCTTCGATCTTGTACTGACGAGCCGGGCTGCCGCACTTCCGCGGGCAGCGCATAAAGGAGAGACGACTATGGCCACAGGCACAGTCAAATGGTTCAACACAACAAAAGGCTACGGCTTTATCGCGCCTGACGGCGGCAGCAAGGATGTCTTCGTACATATCTCTGCGGTCGAGCGTTCGGGCCTCACAGGTCTGGCGGACAACCAGAAAGTGACTTTCGATATCGAGCCAAGCCGCGACGGCCGCGAAGCTGCGATCAACATCTCGCTGGCATAAGCCGCACTTTTGTTAAAACATCCAACGGCGTCCCATCCGGGGCGCCGTTTTTTGTGACAGGTCCACAGCACCCGAAACGCGCCGGAAGCCTTCAAGGCTTCCGTTCCGATTTCCTCGCAGGAAATCGGCCCCGCCAGACCGCACGGCTTTGGAACAAAAGAACCCCTGCCGTCACTCACGAACCGGCAGGGGTTTGCGGCCAGGGAGAAAGCCGCAGGCAGACCGAAACCCGTTATTCCGCCGCGGTGGCGGATGGGTTGTTCGGGTGGGCCGTCCAGTTTGCATACTCCGGCGCGACAGGTGTTCCAGTGCGCGGATCGATTGAGCCGGGCGTCATCGCCTCCATCGTGATGCAGTTTTCCACAGGGCAGACGTTGACGCAAAGGTTGCAGGCCACGCACTCTTCGTCCTTGACCGAGAACACACGCTCCTCCGACATGGCAATCGCCTGATGCGAGGTGTCTTCGCAGGCCGCATAGCAGCGTCCGCATTTGATGCAGAGATCCTCGTCGATCTTCGCCTTGGCGATGTAATTGAGGTTCAGATACTGCCAGTCCGTGACATTCGGCACCGCCATACCGATGAAATCTGCGGTGCTGGTGTGCCCTTTCTCATCCATCCACTGGCTGAGGCCAGAGATCATCTCCTGCACCACCTTGAACCCATAGGTCATCGCCGCTGTGCAGACCTGCACATTTCCGCAGCCCAGCGCCATGAACTCAGCCGCATCGCGCCAAGTTGTTATGCCGCCGATGCCGCTGATCGGCAGGCCGTGTGTTTCATCGTGGCGCGCGATCTCGCTGACCATGCTCATGGCAATCGGCTTGACTGCAGGGCCGCAATACCCGCCGTGTGAGCCCTTGCCGTCAATCGAGGGCTCCGGGCTCATCGTGTCCAGATTGACCGATGTGATCGAATTGATCGTATTGATGAGGCTCACCGCATCGGCGCCGCCGCGCATCGCTGCTGCCGCAGGCTTGCGAATATCCGTGATGTTGGGTGTCAGCTTCACGATCACGGGTTTGCTATAATACTCTTTGCACCAGCGCGTTACCATCTCGATGTATTCAGGCACCTGCCCCACCGCCGCGCCCATGCCGCGCTCGCTCATCCCATGCGGGCAACCGAAGTTCAGCTCGATCCCATCCGCGCCAGTGTCCTCCACCAGCGGCAGGATCGCTTTCCACGCCTCTTCCTCGCACGGCACCATGATCGAGACAATCACCGCCCGATCCGGGTAATCAGCCTTCACGCGCTTGATCTCTTCAAGGTTGGTGAAAAGATCGCGGTCGGTGATCAACTCGATGTTGTTCAAACCCAGCAAACGCCGGTCCGCCCCCCAGATCGCGCCATAGCGCGGCCCGTTGACATTCACCACCGGCGGGCCTTCAGAGCCAAGCGTTTTCCACACGACCCCGCCCCAGCCTGCCTCAAAAGCGCGGCGCACATTGTATTCTTTGTCCGTCGGCGGCGCAGAGGCCAGCCAGAACGGGTTGGGGCTCTTGATGCCCAGAAAATCCGTCGTCAGATCGGCCATGTCATGCACCTCCCGTCAGGTTGTTGTGAATGTCTTCCGCCGCATCGCGCCCCTCGGCCACCGCCGTCACCGTCAGATCATCTCCGCCCGAAGCACAATCGCCCCCGGCCCAGACACCGCTCAGACTGGTCCGGCCCTGGCCGTCCACGCTGATCTTGCGACCCTCCAGTTCCGGCAGCTCCTCGCCCTGCAATGTCTGGCCAATCGCTCGGAACACCTGGTCCGCAGCAATGCGCACCGTCTGTCCCGTCGGGGTCAGATCATCATCTGTGTACTCAAATTCGATCTCGCGCACCGCGCCATTGCCATGGATAGCCTTAGGCGAGGCATTCGTGATGATCCGCACCCCTTTTGAGGCCGCAAGATCCTGTTCAAACGCACTGGCGTTCATCCGCGCTCTGGACCGGCGATAAACCATCGTCACATTAAGCGCGCCCAAAAGCCGAGCCTGCACAGCCGCATCCACCGCTGTCATTCCGCCGCCGATCACCACAACATCGCGGCCCACGGGCAAGGCGCCGAGATCACTGGACTGCCGCAGCTCTGCGATGAAATCCACCGCATCGGCAACACCGCTCTTGTCGTCGCCATCCACGCCCAGCCCGTTCACACCGCCAAGCCCCATGCCCAGAAACACCGCATCATACTCCGCGCGCAGCCCCTCAAGCGTCACATCGCGGCCCAGCGCCTGACCCGCACGCAGCTCGATCCCGCCGATCTGCATCAACCAATCCACTTCCCGCGCCGCGAAGTCCGCGGTGCTTTTATACGCGGCGATGCCGTATTCATTCAGCCCGCCGGCTTTGCCCCGCGCATCGAAAATCACCACATCATGGCCTTTCATCGCCAGCCGATGCGCGCACGCCAGACCCGCAGGCCCCGCCCCGACAACCGCCGCACGCTTGCCACTGGAGGCTGCCCGCGCGAAAGGATGCACGCCCGCCGCCATCACCTTATCCGTGGCATAGCGCTGCAACTGTCCGATGATGACAGGCTTGCCCTCTGCGGTCTCGCGCACGCAGGATTGCTCGCAAAGCGTCTCGGTCGGGCAGACCCGCGCGCACATGCCGCCCAGGATATTCTGCTCCAGGATCGTGCGCGCCGCCGCCTCGGGCGTTCCCGTGGCGATCTGGCGAATAAAGAGCGGGATATCGATGTCCGTGGGACAGGCCGTAACGCAGGGCGCGTCATGGCAGAAATAACAGCGGTCCGCCGCCACCAACGCCTCGTGATCCTCAAGCGGCGCGTGCAGATCTGCAAAGTTGCGCTCGTACTCAGCCGGATCAAGCCGACCAGCGGCGATCCCTTCCGCGAGCATTCCGGTTGCTGGCATTGACCTCTCCTGTCTTCAGCTGGCGTTTTTTATCTTTTGGTCAGATTTGCAGAGGTTTAAATTTTTATCAACTGGTAAATTTTTTTCGACAGATTTTTTTGTGCCGCCCGCTTGGGCTTGCCGCGCCCCCGAGGGGCGGTTAACCAAGGGCAAAGGACCTGCCGAGATGAAGAAACGTAATATGAACCGCGATTGGATCGCCACAGCACAAACCCTGTCGTCCGCCCTGCCCTACCTGCAACGCTACAAGGGTGCGACGGTCGTGATCAAACTTGGCGGCCATGCCATGGGCAGCGATGAGGGCATGGAAAGCTTTGCCCGCGACGTGGTGCTCATGCAGCAGGTCGGCGTCAACCCGGTGATCGTGCATGGCGGCGGGCCGATGATCAACGCGATGCTGGACCGGCTCGATATCCGGTCCGACTTCGTGAACGGCAAACGCGTCACCGATGCTGCGACCATGGAAGTGGTCGAAATGGTGCTGTCGGGCCGGGTGAACAAGCGCATCGTACAGGCGATCAACGCCCAGGGCGGCAAGGCCGTTGGCCTTTCGGGCAAGGATGCCAACCTGATGGTCTGCGATCAGACTGATCCCGAGCTTGGCTTTGTCGGCACGCCCGCCGAGCTCAACCCCGAGTTTCTGCGCGATCTGCACCAAAGCGGCGTCATCCCGGTGATTGCCCCGCTCGGCGCGGGCCGCAAGGGCGAAACCTTCAACATCAACGGTGACACGGCAGCGGGCGCCATCGCCGCCAGCCTCAAGGCGGACCGGCTGCTGCTGCTCACCGATGTTGCAGGCGTCAAGGACGACAGCGGCAGCGTCGTGACCGAACTCACGGCTGCGCAGATCCGCCAGATGACCGCGGACGGCGTGATCGCGGGCGGCATGATCCCGAAAACCGAAACCGCACTTCTGGCCATCGACGGCGGCGTGCGCGCCGTGGTCATCCTCGATGGCCGCGCCCCCAACGCCTGCCTGCTGGAGCTTTACACAGATCACGGCGCAGGCTCGCTCATTCGCGGATGAACCTTGCGGGGATAGCGCGGCATTGCCTCCCGCACCACCTCAGCGTGATGGGCGCTGTGCATGATGCTGGCAGCACCGTGGTGTTGCTGGGCCCCGGTGAGCCGGGGTTCTGGGATCACATCCGCCGCCAGCCGGAACTACAGGACGGGGCCACAGACCCGCTCGATCGCTGGTCCAAACGCGTGATCGGCGCGGTCGCGTCAGAGCTTGGGGCACATGCGATCTTCCCCTCGGACGGGCCACCCTATCCGCCCTTCATCAGCTGGGCACTCTCCAGCGCGCGTTGCTGGCTGTCACCTTCGGGGCTGCTCGTGCATGACACCGCCGGCCTCATGGTCTCCTTTCGCGGCGCCCTGCGCCTCGATGCGCGCCTGGACCTGCCGGCCACTTCATCCCCATCCCCTTGCGAGGCCTGCGCATCGCAACCCTGCCGCAGCGCCTGCCCCGTCGATGCGCTGACCCCGGCAGCCTATGACGTCGCCGCCTGCCGCGCACATATCCGCGAAAGCGACAGCGCCGCCTGCCGCAGCAAAGGCTGCGCCGCCCGCCGCGCCTGCCCGGTCAGCCAATCCTATGGCCGAAAACCCGATCAATCAGCTTTCCACATGCGCGCCTTTCTGGGAGAGTGAGCCTCATGAAAACGCTGATCCTCATGCGCCACGCCAAATCCAGCTGGAGCACGCCGCTGACCGATGTGGAACGCCCGCTCAACTCAAGAGGGGCCGAGGCGGCAGCAAAACTGGGGGACTGGCTGCGCAGCAAGAACCTGCACCCCGATGAGATCCTCTGCTCCTACGCTGTGCGCACAATGGAAACCACCGAACGGCTGGCCCTGGGGCGCAACTATACACCGGTGCGCCAACTCTACCTGGCCTCCTCCGGGCGCCTCTATGAGCATCTCACCCGCGCCATGGGCAAGACCGTCCTGCTGGTCGCCCATAATCCCGGCATCGGTGATTTCGCCCATGACCTGACCCGCGCACCCGCAGCGCATCCGCGCTTTGCCGACTACCCTACAGGCGCCACCAGCGTGTTCACCTTCGATATCAACAGCTGGTCTGATCTCAAACTGCGCAGCGGCACGCTCACCCGGTTTGTCATCCCGCGCGAGCTTTAACCGCTTCTTCGGTCCGTAAATACCTCGGGGGAGACGCCGCAGGCGGCGGGGGCAGCGCCCCTTCCCTTTTTTCGACAAAAAAAGGCGCACCAAAGCGCGCCTTCTCAAAGGGTTGTAGCCTTATGTGCTGCAGCACGTAAGGCGAGCTGATCAATGCCCCAGGATCTGGCTGAGGAACAGCTGCGTGCGCTCGGATTGCGGGTTGTTGAAAAACGCCTCCGGCTCGTTCTGCTCCACGATCTGCCCGGCATCCATGAAGATCACCCGGTTCGCCACCTGACGGGCAAAACCCATCTCGTGGGTGACGCAAAGCATGGTCATCCCCTCCTCGGCAAGCTCGATCATCGTATCGAGAACTTCCTTGATCATCTCCGGGTCCAGCGCCGAGGTCGGCTCGTCAAAGAGCATGATCCGCGGTTTCATGCACAAGG
>JBCCUH010000140.1:0-5895 GCA_039197405.1 Pseudomonadota bacterium | reverse complement strand
GCCGAGATCATGGGCGAGCGACGCCAGCCCGGACCAGAAGTGATCGGCGTCAATGCCAGTCCCCGGCAACGCCTCTTTCTCGATGAAGTCCACAAGATGGGTGTCCACTGACAGCTCGTGACGTGTTGCGCGCTGGGTCATCATCGCTTTCCCTTCATCTGTATCTGTGCGTCTCGTTTAGAGCAGAAGTTTCCTATAGGCAACTAAATGGTAATATTTCCTTACCAATTTCAAAGGTGCTTTGAATCAGTTTCAAATTTCCCAGAAAGATCTGCAGGCGTTTTCTTGGACCTGCAACGATTGGAGCAATACTTCACCGCGTCCCAATCGCGTGCCCATTTCCTGCGCCACGTGAAGGGCAAACCGCAGGCAGCACAGATCTTTTCCGGCAGGTTCTGTTTCTTGACGCCGCGCGGCATACCGATTTTCCTTTTTGGTCTCTGCAACAGGCGTATCAACCATTCTCTCATACCTAGCCTGTCACCGCGATTCGACCATATCGCGCGCGTCTGGCTTGCTGCAGCAGGCAGGTGCCAGCCTGGCAAAAGGCAGCTTGCGCCTCCGGGCACAGTCTCTAGTTTTCATATCAAGCAACAGGAGCACCCACATGCGCGACGCCGCCCCTCAGACAATCTACCTCAAGGACTACACCCCCTTCGGTTATCTGCCGCAAAGCGTGCATCTGACCTTTAAACTGGCGCCGCGCTGCACGCGCGTGATCAGCAAGATCCGTTTTGCGCCAAACCCTGAGGCAACGGACAAGGCGTTCTTCCTGCATGGTGAACAGCTTGATCTGAAGTGGGCAAGGATCGACGGAAAGGACATCGCGCCCGAAGTAACGCCCGAGGGCCTGCGCGCCGATGTGCCGGATGCGCCCTTCACCTTTGAAGCCGAGGTCGAGATCAGCCCCGAGACGAACACCGCGCTTGAAGGGCTTTATATGAGTGGCGGGATGTATTGCACGCAATGCGAGGCCGAGGGCTTTCGCAAAATAACCTACTACCCCGACCGCCCAGATGTGATGAGCGTTTTCACGGTGCGGATCGAAGGCGACTACCCGGTGCTTTTGTCCAACGGCAACCCGCAAGCCAGCGGCGCCGGCTTTGCCGAATGGCACGATCCCTGGCCCAAACCTGCCTATCTGTTCGCACTGGTCGCAGGCGATCTGCGCGCGCATCCCGGCAGCTTCACCACAAGATCCGGCAAAAAGGTGGAGCTGAACGTCTACGTGCGCCCCGGACCGGACGAGCAAAAATGCGCCTTCGGGATGGAGGCGCTGAAGAAATCCATGACTTGGGACGAAGAGGTCTACGGGCGCGAATACGACCTTGATATCTTCAACATCGTCGCTGTGGATGACTTCAACATGGGCGCGATGGAAAACAAGGGCCTAAACATCTTCAACTCCTCTTGCGTATTGGCGTCGCCGGAAACCTCGACCGACGCCAATTTTGAACGGATCGAGGCGATCATCGCACATGAGTATTTTCACAACTGGACGGGCAACCGCATCACCTGCCGTGACTGGTTCCAGCTGTGTCTCAAAGAGGGGCTGACAGTTTTTCGCGACGCGCAGTTTACCTCTGACATGCGCTCTGCCTCGGTGAAACGGATCTCGGACGTGATTGACCTGCGCGGACGCCAGTTTGCCGAGGATGGCGGCCCATTGGCGCATCCGCCACGCCCCGACAGTTTTGTAGAGATCAACAATTTCTACACGTCGACCGTTTACGAAAAAGGCGCCGAAGTCATCGGTATGCTGAAACGGCTCGTCGGAGATGACGCCTACGCCCGCGCGCTTGATCTGTATTTCGACCGCCACGATGGGCAGGCCTGTACGATCGAAGATTGGCTCCAGGTCTTCGAGGATGCCACGGGCCGTTCGATGAAACGGTTCAAGCGTTGGTACACCTCTGCCGGAACGCCCCGCGTGAAGGTGACGGAAAAATTCAAGGACGGGCGCTACAAGCTGACATTCCGGCAAGAAACGCCGCCGACCCCCGGCCAGCCACAAAAGAAACCACGTGTGATCCCGATTGCCGTGGGCCTTCTCAATCCCAACGGGGATGAAACACATCCGACCGAAATCTTGGAACTTAGCAAACGCCAGCAAAGTTTCAAATGGGAGGGTCTCAGCGCCAGACCGATCCCCTCGATCCTGCGCGGCTTTTCTGCGCCGGTGATCCTGGAACGGGAAACTGATGACGCAACGCGTGCGTTTCTGCTGGCCCATGATACCGATCCCTGGGGGCGCTGGGAAGCTGGGCGCGAGCTGGCCAAATCCACCTTGCTCGCCATGATCCGCGACGGGGCCACGCCCAGCGCCGGTTACCTTGACGGAATGCTGGCCGTGCTCCGCGACGACAGCCTGGATGAAGCGACCCGGGCGCTGATGCTGGCGCTACCCGGTCAGTCCGATCTGGCACAAACGCTGTCGGATGCCGGTGACACGCCCGATCCGCAAGCGATCTTTGATGCGGTGCAAACGCTCAAACTCAGCATGGCGCAGCATATGCAGGACACGCTGCCGCGCGTTTACACCGAATGTGCTGTGCAAGGCCCCTACTCACCAGAGGCTGGCCCCGCAGGCAAACGGGATCTGTCCAATGCGCTGCTGGGTCTGATCAGCCGGCTGGACGGCGGCAAGACCGCGCAGGCGCAGTTCGAGGCCGCAGACAACATGACATTGCAATTGGGCGCCCTGTCCGCCCTGCTGATCGCTGGCGTCGGCGATGACGCAATACAGGCGTTCTATGATCAGTGGGCATCCGACCGTCTGGTAATGGACAAATGGTTCGCCTTGCAGATCATGCATGCGGCGCCCGACAAGACCTCTGCGGTCGCCGAACGATTGACCCGGCATGCGGATTTCGATCACAAGAACCCCAACCGTTTCCGCGCGACCCTTGGCGCATTGGCTGGCAATCATGCCGGGTTCCATCATGGCTCCGGCAAGGGCTACACGCTGCTTGCTGATTGGCTGATCACGCTTGATCCGCTGAACCCGCAGACCACCGCCCGCATGTGTGCCGCTTTCCAAACGTGGAAGCGTTATGACACAGGCAGGCAACAGCTTATCAGGGCAGAGCTGGATCGCATTCTGGCCCAGCCCGGACTAAGCCGCGACACCACCGAGATGCTCACGCGCATCATGGCTGCATGACGTCGCAACCCTTTGTTTTCCGCCGTTCCGCGCGGCGGCCCAAGGCGATTCTGACCCTGTTGGTCTGGTGGCTGGGGCTTGCACTCATATATGTCGGTCTGAACGCGCACCCGGGGATCATCGCCCTGCTTGGCCTTTTCACCCTTCCGGCGCTTTACGACATCGGGGCAGGTAATCTGGCCGAGTTGCGCATTGACGAAAAGGAAATCGCGTGGCGCAGCGGACGGCGGGCGGGCGATCTACCGCGCGGCGCGCTCAAAACCGTGCGGCTGGATACGCGACTGGATTTCTCGCTACGCATGACGCTGCACACGCATCAGGGTCAGCGGCTGCGCCTGCCCTATGAATGCGTGCCGCGCGCGCAGGATCTGAAGGACGCACTGACCCGGCAGGATATTCCCTTCGAGCATCATCACTTTGCCTTGATGGGGTAACCTGCCCCGCGCCCATCACGTTCGTGGGCGCGCGCGCGGACGGAGTGACCTGCGCGCGATGCAATACGCCTGCTTGCGTACCCATTGGCGCATGTCTTCACGTTTGCGCCGGGAATGAAACGGACCCCAGTCCGCCGCAACACCGCGCATACCCTGGCTGACGACCTGATCGCGCGGCACTGTTGTCGCGAGAATGCGAACCGCGCAGCTCACGTTGTTGCTGCCGCTTTTCAGGCCCTGCCGCGAAGGATCGGCAGAGTTGTAGCCGCGGGCTGTGGCGGGCAAAATCTGCAACAGCCCGTACCAACGGCCACCGCCGCCCACAGCAGTTTGCCGGTAGGTGCTTTCATGTTTGGCCAGCGCCGACAGCAACCCCGCCCAGAACGCAGCCCGACCATTGAGATCCAGATCAGGATAGGCCGGGCACCATGCACCGATGTCGCGCGGCACTGTTTGCAGAATCACTCGCCCGTGAGATCTCAGCGCCTTGATCGCGGCGCGTGTCCAGAGCCTGCCGTCAGGTCGATGATCCCAGCGTGCAGGTGGAATCACTAACGTCCGCGATTGCGGGCGCTGTGACATGCGCGGCGCGGCAGCCATTGCCACGGGCGGCGCACCATAAGCGCGCTCGGTCAGCACCTCGCCGCCATGCACCCTCGCTTGAACGCAAACCGGAGCACCGAGCAGAACAGCGCCCAGACCCGCCGCAGTCAAAACTCTGGCAGCCCGGACAATAAGAACCTGTCGAATAAACGCATGCATCCGACAAAGCCTGCACCGGGAGATTGCCGCAAAACAAGGGAAATTCGCGGCAGGCCGTCATGGCTTTGCCTGTTTCGCGTTGGAAACAATCTGTTCACGCCCATTGCCCGCCATGATTGTGCCCGAAATGGGCAGCAAAAGAACCGGCAATAGCAACGACAATTCGCGGCGTGGATATATCATGAAGTTGATCAAATCACTGACGGACACTGTGGCACAAAACATTTCGGCGAAAGTCGGCTCCTATGTGCATCAGGCAAAAACCTTGCCGCATCTGGCGGGTCTGGCGGCCGGACCATCGCGAAAATCTGCACCAGGCGCATCCAGCCCCCCAAAAAACGACCGCAACCTGCAGGCCGGTTTCGATCTCGACAAGCTGTTGGTCATTCCGGAATGCAACGAGCCACATGAAGAAAAGATGCGCAGCTACTATTTCAGCAAGGGCCAGTTTCTGGCGCGGCAGGAACGCTGGGCGGACCTGTCTACACTGGTACGCGCGGAAGATGGCAATCGTCGGTCTTCGCCGGGCGGGATGCCGGTTGCCGAACTGCTGTGTCAGGGCGCGCGCGGGGATATTGTCGCCATGGCCGAACATCTGCTGATCGACGGCGAACCTGAAGACACGCGCCCCTTGACCGATGCGATCTCTGCGCTGGAAATGCTGCTTGGGGAAAACCCCGAGGATCACGTCATTGCCACAATCGTCGCCATGGCGCATCTCGATATCGCCTGGGCGTGGCGCGGAACCGAAGGGCCAAAGGATACAGCTGCGCGCAATCTGGAAGCCTTCGATCTGCATTGCCGCCGCGCGATCCAGATCCTCAGCCCGTTTTGCGGTATCGAACTGGACAGCCCGCTGCTGACCTCGGCGCGCTGCGCCCTGCTTGTCGGCGAAGCTGACGCGAAAGAACGCGCTGCAGATGATTACGAAGACCTGATTGATCTCTCCCCCGCCCAGCAATCCCATATCCGCGCTTTGGGGCATCATATGTTACCGCAATGGTTCGGCAGCTATGATGCGCTGGAACTGGAGGCGCGGCGCACAGCTGCCAGAACCCAGGACGTCTGGGGAGCAGGCGCTTATACCTGGGCTTATTTCGACGCGCTGCTTGTCGATCCGGCCTGCGCGGCGACGCTGGACATTGCCTTCTTTCTCGACGGCATCCGCGATATTCTTGACCGCTCCAAAGACCAGCATGACGCCAATCTGATGGCCTCATACGCGGCTGTTTCCATCCCGCGGGCAGCTCAGCGCGTCGCCGACAACATGGCAGCCTCCGCCACCCTGGATCAGATCCAGAAAGCCGCCCAGTGGATCCTGTCGGACTATATGCATGAGCTGCATCCGTTCATCTGGGGCCATGCCACGGAAGGCTTTGACAACCAGGCGCGGATTGCATCGGTGGATGCGCTTTTCAAGCAAGGCAGGGAAAAGGCCGATCAGGTGTTTTTGCGCTTTTTCGGGGATCAGATGGCCAAGGGCAATGCGCTGATCTTCACCCCGCAGGGGCTTTACGTCCAGCAAGCTTGATCCGG
>JBCCUH010000139.1:0-5895 GCA_039197405.1 Pseudomonadota bacterium | reverse complement strand
GGTGGATCACCCGGCGGTGATCTCCTCTGGCGAAAAGGAAGCCCTCGGTAAGCTGCCGATCAAATACACCTTCGATCTGAATGACCGAAACCAGATCGCGAAGTTCTTTGAATACAACGATCTGGTGGAACCCATCGTCAAAGCGCGCGGCATCGATGCGGCGGCGATCCTGCGCCAAAAGATGGATTTCATCGTGATCGACAGGGTGGCTGGCAATGGCGTGGACCTGGCCGGCGCGACCCGCCGCGATATCCGCGCGCTCGCACGCCGTCATGCGCAGGACCTGCCAGCGGAATTTCACGGGCTTGCTGCGCTGCTGCGCTGGGCTGAGGAGGGCGGCCCCTGGCCCCGCATCACGTCAGATCATCCGGCCTATTTCTACACGCTACGCGGCGCCGATCACGCGGACCGCGATCTGGTGAATATGCTGCTGGCCGAGCTCACCCGCAAAGACATCCGCCAGCTCTTCATCTGCCACAAAGAGCTCTTCTACGATCTCTATCGTAGCTGGCCCGAGGCCAAGAAATCCTATGTGGCGGATTTTCTGGATCGCGAGTATCAAGTGGACAAGGCAGGTGCGCGCGCGGCGCTTTTCGGGCATGAGGCCGAAATGGAAGCGCCACAGCCGACCGTGGTCAAAAACAGCCCCTGGGATCTGCGCGATGACAAGATCGAAGCGGTCGGCCCCTGGGGTGCGGTAAGGAGACGTTAAGATGTTCGCATTGGCGAGACTGGTGGTGATCGGATTTTTCGTTCTGACGATCGTCTACATTTGCCTGTCGCTCTATTCGCGCTCTGTGCGGCGCGGCAAACTCGAAGCGGAATGGACCGAAAGCGATCAATCCATGCCGAGGGACGATTTTGTGCGCGACGGGCTGGAAGACTACGACGGCTCGCTTCGGCGCAAGCTGATCTGGGGCGTCTATATCATTCCGGTCTGCGTGGTCAGCTTCATCATCTATGCGACGAATTTCTGGTAAGGGAGCGCTGTGCTCATGACATATATCAAGTGGATTTTCTGGATCGCCTTCTGGACGCTTGTGGTGGCTTTCTTTCACTACACCCTGCCGCAACATGATATCGCGCGGGTCACGGACACTTACGAAAAACGCATTGATTTTGGCGAAAATTCGATCTTCTGGGCGACGGCGGATGTCGGCAACGATGGCACAACCGCAAACCGGGATGTGTTCTTCATCCAGACCAAACGGCCCAATGACAAAGTCATGGTCTACCGCAACGAAGACACCGGCTGGGGCTGGCCGCCCTACTTCAAGTTCGACACATCGAACCTGCAGGCAGAGGCGGCAGATCTGAAGTCCGTCGCCGCCAGTCCGCAATGGGTGGCGATCAAACACTACGGCTGGCGCAACGAATTCCTGTCCATATTCCCCAACGCTGTCAGCGTGCGTGCGGTGGACGGTCCGGATGTGCGGATCATCCCCTGGCTCAATATCGTCATCCTGCTGGTTTGCTTTGCGATCTTCTGGGCCATCTGGGTGCGCTGGCGCCGGTTCCGCCGCGCGCGCATCGATCCGGTGATGCAGGACGTGGGCGATAGCATTGCCGATGCAGGCGACAGCATTTCCCAAAGCGGCGGCCGGGTCCGCAAATGGCTCGGAACCTGGCGGCGGTAGCCGAATTTTCGTGGAAAATTCGGCCCGCGAATTCTCTGAATTCGCGTCACGCCTCCAGTATGTTCACACCCATTTGCGCGAAAAGATCGCCGTAGTCGAGGCACACCCAGTTTTCGCAGATCTGCCGCCCGTCGCAGCGATAAAAATCCATCACCCGTAAAGTCAGCGGTTTTCCGGTTGCCGGAACACCCAGATAGTCGCCCTGATGCGTCATCGTCATGGACGGCCAGCCTGACACTGCCGCATAGGGACCATCTCCCAGCCTGCAATAGTGGTTGCCGCCCTTGCGATCCGGGAAGGCCGACAGAAACGGCGCGCGGTGATCTTTGACGAACCCATCCCACTGGAAGTTCGATCCGATACCGGCAGGGCCGTACCACATCATGTCCCGATGCCAGTATCCATCCGTTCCCGTCTGCCCCTGTGATGCACCTGTTTCCGGGTCATACTCATGCAAGTCACCCAACATCCCTTGTACGATCTGCAGCGATGTTTCCGCACCTTCACGTGGCGGGCACAGCCCGTCTTGGGTTGCCGGCGCAGGAAAGGCAATCTCGGTTCCCAGGGACGGCAGTGAAAAGCGGCCCGTCTGCCGCAAAAGATCAGGCAGATCAAAGATGATTCTGGCCTCTGTCACCATCCCGTTCTCGATCCTGAAGAACTCGCCAGCGCGCAGGAACACCAGCGACTGACTTGGTGCAACACCCCAGAGCGGCGCGATGAAATTGCCCACGTAATGGGTCAGGCTGGCAATCCATTCACCACCTGCCGCGCGCGTATTCTGGCCGCCGAAGAACAGCAGATCCCGCCGATGCAGACCTGCAATCGCCTGCGTGAGGGGCTGCAGGAACTCAGTCTCGATCTGTTCGGGTCCGGTGCATGCCGGCAGCGGCCAGGCCAGATCGAAGGTTGCATCGGGATGAATGGTTTGCGCCAATGCTGTTTTGCGGCCCGCGCCCTCGGCGCGCCAAAGGGTTGCAAGCTTGCGCCGCATATCGTGCCTGAAATCGCTCATGATGGCTCACTTTCACAGGTGTTGTCCGATCCAGTGGCAAACTTGCGCGAGAGTGTCTAGGCATTTTTGCAAACCTATGCAAAAGTTCCGACATGAACAGTTTTGACTATATCGTTGTCGGCGGAGGCTCGGCAGGATGCGCGGTGGCCGCACGGCTCGCACAGGACACGGCCTGCACAATCTGCCTTCTTGAAGCCGGGCCGGGCGACGGTGATATCCGCGTGAAAATCCCCTTTGCGCTGATCAATCTGATCGGGTCCAAACGTGATTGGCGGCGCAGGTCTGCGCCCATGGCCTCGCTGGGCGGACGCCAGATCGACGTGCCGCGCGGCAAGCTTCTGGGCGGGTCGGGATCGATCAACTCCATGCTCTGGTTTCGCGGGCGCCAGGATGATTTTGACGCATGGGACGTGCCCGGCTGGCGTTGGTCCGATGTGGAGCCCGCCTTTGAAGAGGTCGAGACACGCACCACACCGCAGCGCATTGGCACCGCGCATCCGGTCTCTGAAGCTTGGGGCAAGCTGTTCGGCGCCAATGATCCTGACGCCAATTCCACACCGGAGCGGGAAAGCGCAGGGGTCGTGCACACCAATATGCGGCGCGGGCGGCGCTGGTCTGCGGCGGATGCCTTCCTGCGGCCCGCCCAGAAAAGCGGCCGCGTCGAGGTTCTGACCCGCGCAGAGGTTCTGAGGCTGTCGATGGCAGGGGATCGGGCCACTGGCGTGGTGCTGAAAGACGGGCGCGAGATTGCCGCACGCGGCGCCGTGGTGCTCTCGGCGGGCGCGATCGAAAGCCCGATGATCCTGATGCGGTCCGGGCTCGGCCCGTCCGCGCATCTCAGAGAACGCGGCATTGACGTGATCCGTGATATCCCCGGCGTGGGCGCCAACCTGCATGATCATCCGTCAGCGGGTCTGCATTTCGTGGCGCCGCACTCAGGCTATGGGCTGACCCTGCGCCAACTGCCGGTGTGGGCTGCCGCGCCCTTTCAATACGCCATCGCGCGCAAAGGCGTTCTGGCCTCTCCCACGGTGGAAGCCAACGCGTTCTTTCGTGCAATGCCTGGCGACGGGCCGCCCGATGCACAAAGCCACTTCATCCCGTTCAAGCTGAACTGGAGCGGGTCCAAATACTCGCTTGGGTCGGGGTATTATGCCGATGTGGTTGTGTGCAGGCCGCGTTCGCGCGGGCGGTTGACCATGTCTGCCGATACGCTCACGCCGCATATCGATTTCAACCTGCTCAGCGATCCCTATGACATGGAGGTGCTGGAACGCGGCTTGCCGAAACTGCGGCAGATGGCAATGCGCGCCCCCTTTGGCGCGCGCCGCGCCGAAGAAAAGCACCCCGGCCCGGAGGTGACAGGAGACGCCCTGCGCGCCCATATCAGATCCGCCTGCGCCACCGCCTATCATCCGGTCGGAACCATCGCGATGGGCGCAGATGGCCCACTTGACAGCCAGCTGCGTCTGCGCGGTGTTCGCGGTCTTTTCGTTGCGGATGCCTCCGTGATGCCCCGGATCACCTCGGCCAATACCAACGCACCCTCCATGATGATCGGTTGGCGGGGCGGCGACCTGATCGCCAAATCCAATCCACACCAGTAATTCTTCGTCGAAAAATCGCTGGCGGGTGATCTGCGATGCTTACGCTTGGCCGGTGGTCAGAAGGATCTGCTTCCAGATCGCCGTTTCGTCGATCAGGGCCCATTCGCGGCGGATGCCGCGTGGGCCAAACTCTGCATGCGCGATGCCCATGACGAAAACTTCCGCCCCCGTTGGCGCCCCGAACATGCCATGCCCGTCATGCGCCCCGTGCAATGAGAACCGCACCGCAGCGCGCGGAGGACGCAACGGCTCTTCAAGGCCGACAACGTGATCAATGCGCACCTCTGCCGCCGGGAAGGCGGCGCGCAGCCCCAACCAGAAGCGATCCGCCGCATCCCGGCCTGATACCTGCACATGCCCCGGATACCCCAGGTCTACCCCGCGATCATACTGCTGTGGGATGACCGAGAACTCGGCATTGAGGACACGGCCCAGACTGTCTGAATAGCGCTGCCCCCATTCATTGTCGTTGCCTGCGCCCGTGTAAGGCCCTGCGATATCATTGGCAGGGGTATAGGGCCGCACGCAAACCTCTGGCCCACCTTCCCGTGCAATCAGATCGCGGGTCCACTCCACAAGGTCCAGCCCCATTTGCCGCACGATCGCCCCCTGATCGCGCACCAGCCACTCATCCTTGACCGCATTCTCCTGGCACCAGCAATCGGCCAGAATGCGATAGGCCAGCTTGCGCCCTGATGGCGCGCCATACATGCCTGGATGCGTATGGGTCGCTGTGCAATAAAGCCGGTGGGACGACAGGAAACTGTCTTCGCCGGTCAGGGACCAGATCACATCCTCGCCAAAAAGCTGCCGATCCGGGAACTCCGCCAGCGTGGCTTCGGTCGCGGCGATGATACCGGCGTTGCCTTTGACGACAGACGCGGGCGAGCGGACAATCAACGCCTCGCCGTAATAGTCGTGCAGCGTGTGGATATCGCGGTCTTCCCAGATTTGCCGGGTGATGCCGTTGATGTAGTCGGGGATATCTGTCCAGCGCGGATCAAAACCGGGAAGAATTGACATGGAACCTGCCTGAGAGCTGAATTGAGTAGCCTTGCGTGCAGCAGCACGCAAGGCTACCTGCCACGTTAGCGCTTGCCGTAGTAGAGGCCCACCACATGCTCGGCCTGCGCGAAGAACAGCCAGCGTGAGACCAGCACCCCGGCCAGATGCGCCAGGACAGCGACGAAGACGATCAGATGCCCAGCAGGCAGCATCAGCAAGACCAGCGGCACCGCAAAGCCAAGGATCAGCGAGACAATGCGCAGCTTTTGCGCGTGTTTGCGTCCCACCACATGGATGAACTCGCGCATCAGATAATTGGTACCCGTGTGCGGCGGTTCAAATGCGCGCACCTGTCCGATGGTGCCAAGCCCTGTGGCGCTTGCCATATTCGAACCGGACCCGGCAAAACGCCCGTCACCCAAAAGCCAGTAGGCGACCAGAACCCCTGCGGAGACCACCAGCAACGGGATTGCCAGCGAAACCTGCCCGGCCAGCAGCGCACCGCCGGTGATCGACAGCACCAGAAACATCGCACTTGTCACCGGCGTATGCCAGCGTGGCACGGTCTTGAGCTGCGTGTAGATCATCGAGGTGGTAAAGACCGTGCCCAGCGACAGGACCGCGCCAAGCC
>JBCCUH010000138.1:0-5924 GCA_039197405.1 Pseudomonadota bacterium | reverse complement strand
GCAAAGGCGACAAGGAACGCATGGTGCCTTTGTCGCCGCCCGCGCGCGACGCGCTGGCGCTTTGGCTGGCAGAGCGTGATGCGGCCGAGGACAAGGCACGGCAGGCGGGCAAGCCTGCCTCAGCGTTCCTCTTCCCCTCGCGCGGCAAATCCGGCCATCTGACGCGGCACAGGTTTTACATGTTTATCAAGGAATTGGCGGTTCACGCGCAGGTCGATCCGGGCAAAGTTACCCCCCATACGCTGCGCCACGCCTTTGCCACGCATCTGCTGGAAAACGGCGCTGATCTGCGCGCCATTCAAACCTTGCTGGGGCACGCAGATGTGGCAACCACCGAGATTTACACCCATGTGCTGGAGGCCCGATTGCAGGAGTTGGTGTTGCAGCATCATCCCTTGGCCAAAAACAACTGACCGGCTCTGACTTGAAGAGCGCCTTCGCGATGCCCATAAGATGCTTAGACTGATATTTGGCATGGTACATGGATCCGACATCTTCCTTTCTTGACAGCGCCTTTTGGGCAACCGCCGGCGCGATTTTGTTCTTGCTGGTTCTCTCCGGCTTTTTCTCCGGCTCAGAAACGGCGTTGACCGCCGCCTCGCGCGGCAAGCTGCGGGCGCAGGCGGACAAAGGCTCTGGCGGTGCGCGGCGCGCGTTGGAAATCACCGAAGACAACGAACGGTTGATCGGCTCGGTGCTGCTTGGCAACAACCTGGTGAACATCCTGGCCACATCGCTGGCCACTGCGCTTTTCACGCGAGCTTTCGGGGAAAGTGGCGTGGCGCTGGCCACATTGGTGATGAGGCTTCTTGTCCTGATCTTTGCCGAAGTACTGCCCAAGACCTATGCGATCACCAATGCCGAACGCGCAGCGGCGCTGGTGTCTCCGGTCATTCAGATCGTCGTGCGCGTCTTCTCGCCCATCGTCAGCGCGGTGCGGCTTCTGGTGCGCGGCGTGCTGCGGGTGTTCGGCGTCCAGACCGACCCTGACAGCCATATTCTGGCGGTGCGTGAGGAAATCGCGGGCGCGCTGAACCTTGGCCATTCCGAAGGCGTCGTCGAAAAAGAGGATCGCGACCGCATTCTGGGAGCACTGGATCTGGGTGACCGGGTGGTTGAGGAAATCATGCTGCATCGTTCTGGCATCGAGATGATCGACGCCGCCAGCGATCCGGCGGATATTCTGACCCAATGTCTGGAAAGCCGTCACACGCGGCTGCCGGTTTTCGAAGGCGAGCAGGAAAACATCATCGGCATGGTCCATGCCAAGGATCTGCTGCGCGCCATGCACAAGCTGATTGATCCTGAAAACGGCACGGTGTCGGGGCTGGAAAAATTCGACATTCGCGAAGTGGCGATGCATCCCTATTTCGTGCCGGAAACCACCACGCTGGATGACCAGATGCGCAACTTCCTGCGGCGCCGCACCCATTTCGCGCTGGTGGTGGATGAATACGGCACCTTGCAGGGGCTGATCACGCTGGAGGACATCCTTGAGGAAATCGTGGGCGAGATCACGGACGAGTTCGATCTGGAAGAAGAACAGGCAATCCAGCCGGATGCCGACGGGCATTTTCAGATCGAAGGCGGCATGACGATCCGCGATCTGAACCGCGCGCTGGATTGGTCATTGCCCGATGATGAAGCCAATACCGTGGCCGGATTGGTCATTCATGAAGCGCAGATGATCCCCGTTGCCGGGCAGGTGTTCAGTTTCCACGGGTTTCGCTTTGAAGTCAGCGAACGCGAGGGCAACCGCATCACCGCATTGAAAATCCGGCCTTTGTAGGGGCAGGCCAAATTTGAGAAATTTGGTATGGGGGCGCTGCCCCCGTCTTTTTCGTGAAAAGACTCCCCCGAGGTATTTTGGGACCAGAGAAGATCAACTGCGAAGACGGGTGCCACCGGGATCAAAGGGCGGCTCCTGCAGGATTGTCGCCTTGTGCGGGCGGCCCAGCACCATGACGTCAACCGTGTCGCCAGCGCTGGCGTTTTTGACAAAACCAAGCGCCAACGACATGCCCACGCTATAGCCATAGGCGCCCGAGGTGACCCTGCCAATGCCTGCCCCGTCCTTGAAGATCGGCTCGCCGCCTGTTGCATCCGCGCCCGAGGCGGCCGTGTCCTCGTCGCTGAGGTGCAGCACGACCAGCTTTTCCCGCGGCGCATTGGCGAGCGCTGCCTCGCAGGCGGATCTATGCAAAAAGGGCTTGTCCGTTTTGCATAGACGCTCAAAGCCCACTTCCTGCGGCCAGTATTCCGGTGAATACTCCCGCGACCAGCTGCCATAGCCTTTCTCGATTCTGAGCGACATCAGCGCCCGGCTGCCGACCGGGCCAGCCCCCACCTCCCTGCCCGCACCGATAAGCGCTGCGTAGAGCTGCGCCTGATCTTCTGTCTTGCAATGCAGCTCCCAGCCCAGATCGCCAGTGAAACTGACGCGAAGCGCCAGCACCTGGATGCCTGCAAGCTCGATCCATCTGGAGCGCATGAACGGGAAGTCTTCGGTGGCCAGGGGCGCGTTGGTCAGCCTTTGCAAAAGCGCGCGGCTTTCGGGGCCTGCCACGTTGAAGCCGCAGATCGCATGCGTCATGCTCTCGAACGTGGTGCTGTCCGGCAATGGCACCATGTCATAGAACCGTTTCTGATACCGCTCGGCCATGCCCGAGGAGATGATCCAATACTCATCCTCTGCGGTTTTGGTGACAGTGGCGTCCCCGGCGATGCCGCCGCGCACCGAGATGAGCGGCGTCAGGCAGGACCGACCCACCTCGCGCGGCATCCGGTTGGCAAAGACCGCGTTGAGCCACTCTTCCGCCCCCGGCCCCTTGCAGCGGTATTTGGCAAAGTTGGAGATATCGATGATGCCCGCGCGCTCCCGCAGCATTCTGCATTCCGCGCCCACCGGTTCCCACCAGTTCTGGCGCGTGAACCCGTCCGTATCCTCGGCGCCCGGCGTATCGGCAAACCACAGCGGATGCTCCCAGCCGTAGTTGAGCCCCATGACAGCGCCCATGTCTTTTTGCATCTGGTAAGCGGGCCGCGTGCGCACGGGCCGGCCAGCGGCGCGTTCCTCATTGGGGAAATGGATCTTGAAGCGATGCGCATAGGCATCGCCGACGCGCGCCTTCGTAAAGGCCTTGTCGGCCCAATCGCCAAAGCGGGCCATGTCCCAGGCGAACATGTCGTAACGCATCTCGCCTTCCACGATCCAGTCGGCAACCATCAGCCCCATGCCGGCAGATTGCGAAAAGCCGGGGATGATGCCGTTGCAGGCGAAATAACCGGGTTTTTCCGGTACTGGGCCAAGCACCACATTGCTGTCGGGCGACCAGATCATCGGGCCGTTGATCACCCGTTTGATGCCAGCTGAGCCAACCGCCGGAACCCGCTCGATCGCACGCATCATGTTGTCTTCAATACGGTCCAGATCATCGGGGAAAAGATCATGGGCAAAGTCCAGCGGGGTGCCCGCTTCGGACCAGAAACGCATGTCTCTTTCATAAGCGCCGACCAGCAGGCCCTGCCCCTCCTGACGCATGTAGTATTCGCCATCGCGATCCGCCACAGACGGCAAGCGGCGATCCATGGCTGCGATCTCGGCGATGGTTTCAGTGACGAAATACTGATGCTCTGTCGGTTGCAGCGGCATCTCGATCCCGGCAAGCGCAGCAACTTCGCGGCCCCAGAGACCTGCCGCATTCACCACCCAGGGCGTTTTGATATCCCCCTTGGGCGTGCGCACGATCCAGGTGCCGTCGCCCTGTTCCTGTGTGGCGGTGACCGGTGTGAAACGGTGGATCTCCGCACCATGCTGCCGCGCCCCGGCAGCATATGCCTGGGTCACGCCCGAGGGGTCCACATTGCCGCCATCAGGTTCCCACATGATGCAGCGAATGCCATCGTAGTTGACCAGCGGATGCAGACGCTCAGCCTCGGTGCGGTCAATCTCGTGGAAGTTCATACCGAAAAGTCTGGCCTTGGCAGCTTGCAGGCGCAGCTGATGCTCGCGCTCTTCGGTTTGCGCCAGATAGAGCGAGCCAGGCTGGAACACGCCGCAGCTCTGGCCCGTTTCGGCTTCCAGTGAGTTGTAAAGGGTCATCGTATAGTGCTGCAGACGGCTGATGTTCGCGCTGTCGTGCAGCCCGTGGATATTGGCGGCCGCATGCCAGGTCGAGCCGGAGGTCAGCTCATTGCGCTCCAGCAGCACCACATCAGTCCAGCCGAGTTTTGTCAGATGATACAGGATCGAGCAGCCGATAACGCCGCCCCCGATGACGACTGCTTGAGCGTGGGTGCGCATGAGTCTCTCTTTGCAGGTTTTCCAACCTTACTTTTTTCCGCCACTCGCGCAGCCGATTGCACCGCAGCGACAGATCATGTCGCGTCTGACCCTAGGATAGAGAAATTTTGAGCCGTTCAGCGCTGTCGCGAGCAGCTTGCATCCCGGCAACACTGCAGGCCTTGGCAAGCCGCCCATAGGCATTCTCCAACGCCGCCTGCAACTCGGGCTCCGCGTCAACATATCTGGCAACCGTTTCCAGCGAAACCCGGTAGAGCCGATCCATCGGAACAGGTGCAATCCACACGCGATCATTCTTGATCGCGTCGTGCGGATCGCCCTCCTGCGGCGCAGCACGTTGCAGAATAGCGCTGAGCCGGTGGATGATATCGACGGCAGTGACCGGATCATTGACGCCGGGCGACAGGGCGCGCACACCGATTTCTGCCAGCACGCTCAAGCCAAACTCGGGGTCTTGCAGAAAGGTGCGCCCGTCGCGGATGAGAAACCTGTCGCGGATATCCTTCTTCTTCTCCTCATCTTCAGGCACGCCTGTGTCCAGAACCCTGGCCAGGGGGCTTCCCCGCGTGACGAAATCGCCCGGCTGCACGAGACAGACGATGCGCACCTGCAGATCACAGGCCTGATCCTGCAACGCGGTTTCCAGGATTTGCTGCACATAGCCGTCTTTGTCCGCGCGGATCACGTAACCGGCTTCATGGTGCAGCGGGCTGGCTTCCTCCAGTTGGTTGCATCCCAGCGCGGGCGATGCTGCGTAGCCACGTACCGGCATCAACGCCTGCTTCTGCAACAGGCTGACAGCGCCGCGATATCCGCTCAGGCTTTCGATATGGTTGATCCAGCGGATCATCGCGACGATCACCTGCGCCGTCACCAGAAGCGTTGCACCAAACAGGACAAACACGGTCGCCTCTGTCACCCAGGGCGTTGCCAGCAGCATGATCCCGGTCAGCGAAAACAAAAAAGCGCCCATAAATGTCGCCAGAACCGAATGTGTGGTGGTATCCGCACTGATCACGGCTTCCATGCGCGGCGAAATGTTGCTCGCGGCAAAATGATAGCTGGAGGCAAGGATCGACAGCGAGAAGGTGGTCACCGCCAACATGGACGTTCCCAGGGTCGTCAGAATGATGCGCAGCGCTGTCCCATCCACAAAGCCCACCAGCGTGTCAGGCAGATAGGGCCCGATCCAGAGGCTGACAAACACCGCGAGAAAGGCAATGACTGCATAAAGCGACACACGCACGTAGAGCCTGCGAAACCATTGCAGAGCTATGCGAACAATGGATTGTAACATGCAGCAGACCCCGGATTTTTTCAGCGCATCTCTGAACCTAACCCAAAAACCCAGCGAAAACAGCCGCTGAAACATGCACAAGCGCGACGCGACCTGAGATCACCGAGAGCGAAGGGATGCGCCAGGGTTTGCGGGGCCTACCCGTCGCAGGCGCAGCCCGACCCCTTGTGACACTGATACTTGCGCGAGATGCAACTGTCGCCGCAGGCTTTCCCGGCGCGGCAGCGCTTGCAACAGGCCTGCGATGTTTCCTGGCCTGACTGCAACGCCTTGATGCGCGCATCAAAATTCTGCGGGTCAAGCAAGGGTTCGGGGGGTTGATCG
>JBCCUH010000137.1:0-5980 GCA_039197405.1 Pseudomonadota bacterium | reverse complement strand
TAATCCATCACGACAACGCGGTCGCTGAGGTCCATGACAACGCCCATGTCATGCTAAATCAGGGCAATCGTGGTGCCAAATTCGTCGTTCACATCCAGAATAAAGCGGCTCATGTCCTCTTTTTCCTCGACGTTCATTCCGGCCATCGGTTCATCCAGCAGCAGGATCGACGGCTCCGACACCAGCGCCCGCGCCAGTTCAACGCGTTTTTTCAAACCATAGGGCAAACGCGCCACAGGGGTTTTGCGGATGTGCTGGATTTCCAGAAAATCAATGATCTGCTCCGCCCGTTCGCGGTTGGCGGTTTCCTCGTCCTCAGCTTTACCTTTCCAGATCGCCTGCGCGAACATGCCCGCATTCATCTTGTTCAACCGGCCTGTCATGACGTTGTCGAGCACCGTCATGCCTTCGAACAAGGCGATGTTCTGAAAGGTCCGCGCGATGCCCTGCTGCGCCACTTCATAGGGCTTCATCGCAGGGCGCGGTTTGCCGCGATACCAGACCTCGCCGTCCTGCGGGACATAAAATCCCGAGATGACATTCAGCATCGAGGATTTTCCGGCACCATTCGGGCCGATGATTGCGCGGATTTCACCTTCGAGAATATCAAAGGAGATATCCTTGATCGCCACAACCCCGCCAAAGCGCAGCGTGATGTTCTTCATCTCCATTACGACGCCGCCGATCTTGCGGCCGTCTTCCGTGGTGTATCCTGTCGTCTGATCCAACATCGAAGCCTCCTATTCCGCGGCAATCTTCTGCGTGGTCACCGGCACGACCGTCGCGTCGCGAATATCCAGCGTCGCGCTGATCTTGCCTTTGCGGCCGTCTTCATAAGTCACTTCGGTCTCGGTATAGATCTCGGTCGAGCCGTCGTAGAGCGCGGTCACCAGATCCTCGAATTTCTCGCCAATGATCTTGCGGCGCACTTTCTGGGTGCGCGTCAGCTCGCCATCATCCGCATCAAGCTGTTTGTGCAGCACCAGGAAGCGGTGGATCTGGCAAGCGGACAGCATCGGGTCCTCGGCGACCGATTTGTTCACCTCTTCCACATGGCTCTGGATCGTCTCCAGCACGCGCGGATGACCGGCAAGCTCTTGATAAGAGGCGTAGGCGATATTGTTGCGCTCGGCCCAGTTGCCAACCGCCGTTAGGTCAATGTTGATGAAAGCGGTGCAGCGATCACGGCCCGCGCCGAAGACAACGGCCTCCAGAATATTCGGGTAAAACTTGAGTTTGTTCTCAACGTATTTGGGCGCAAACAGCGATCCATCGGCCATATTCGCCACATCCTTGGCCCGGTCGATGATGCGCAGATGGCCGGTGCCTTCCTCGATAAAGCCTGCATCGCCGGTCGCAACCCAGCCTTCGGCGTCCTTCGTATCGGCGGTGCTTTCGGGGTTTTTGTAGTATTCAACGAAAACCCCTTCAGAGCGGTAGAAGACCTCGCCATTCTCGGCGATCTTCAGCTCGACGCCCGGCGACGGCACGCCGACCGTGTCCGAGCGGACCTGCCCATCGGGTTGCTGGGTGATGAAAACCGAGGCTTCGGTCTGGCCATATAGCTGTTTGAGGTTGATCCCGAGTGAGCGATAAAAATCGAAGATCTCCGGGCCGATTGCCTCGCCCGCAGTGTAGCCGACACGCACGCGGCTGAAGCCCAGCGTGTTTTTCAACGGGCCGTAGACCATCAGATTGCCCAGCGCATATTTCAGCTTGTCCATGCCGCTGACAGATTTACCGTCCAGAATGGCGGGTCCTACTTTGCGCGCATGATCCATGAAATAGCGGAACATACGTTGCTTGAGGGGGCTTGCGTCCTCCATGCGGATCATCACATTCGTGAGCTGAACCTCAAACACCCGTGGCGGCGCGAAATAATAGGTGGGTCCAATCTCGCGCAGGTCGGTGTGCAGCGTATCTTCGCTTTCCGGGCAGTTGACGCAGAACCCGGTCCAGTAAGCCTGACCGACAGAGAATATGAAATCCCCCACCCAGGCCATCGGCAGATAAGCGAGAATATCTTCACCTGCACCGAGGTGATCAAACTCTGAACTGTGGCGGGAGGTTTCGATGATGTTACGGTTGCTCAGCACAACGCCCTTGGGCTTGCCCGTTGTACCTGAGGTGTAAAGCATCACGCAGGTGCTGTCGTAATCCAGCCTGGCGCGGCGGGCCTCCAGCACGGGGCCAAATTCGTCGATGGCCGCGCGGCCCTGATCCTGCACATGGCTGAACTGATGCAGATGCGTGTGGTCATATTTGCGAAGCCCGCGCGGATCGAGATAGATCATATGCTCGAACTGATGCAGCGTGTCCTGAACCTCGATGACCTTGTCGACCTGCTCCTGATCCGCAGCGATCACGAACCGCGCGCCGCAATGATCCAGGACATAGGCCATTTCTTCAGCCGCCGCGTCCGCATAGAGCGGCACAGGGATTGCCCCGACACATTGCGCCGCCACCATCGACCAGTAGAGATAGGGGCGGTTGCGCCCGATGACGGCGACGAAATCTCCTTCCGCAACTCCGAGATTGATCAGACCCAGAGCAAGCGCTTCGATCTGGTCTGCGGCCTCGGCCCAGGTCCAGCTTTGCCAGATCCCGAATTCCTTTTCGCGATAGGCTGCCTTGCTACCAAAGTCACGCACGTTGCGCGCAAGAAGTGCGGGAATGGACGTCAGCCCATCTGCCCCGCCGGACATGTTAACCAATGATCTTCCTCCCGTCGCACGCGTGTTCGCGCGCAGATCGCTGTCGATGCGATTCTCTGGCGCCAAGGGTGCGCACAAATAATAGCCCGTCAACTTTTTCCTCATGTTTTCGAGAATCTTACGAATTGTAACAGGCGCATCTGAGGTCTTTGCGCTGCCCTTTTGCGATGCTAGCGATGCGGTATGGAGCGCGCACCACAGCACAATGCGATGATCACCGCCGGGCTGAATCTCATTCAGCAGGCCCTGTCGATCTTCGATTCCGATTTGCGGTTGGTGCTGATCAACAGGCCGATGCAACAGATGTTCAATCTGCCCAATGCCCTGGCCAAACCGGGTATCAGCTTTGATGCGGTCATTCGCTTTCTGGCAGAGCGCGGCGAATATGGCGCTGTCGAGGACATTGACGAGTTTGTTGCGCAGCGCGTCACCCTCGCCCGCGCGTTCGAGCCGCATTACATGGAGCGTACGCGCGCCAATGGCCGGGTCATCAGCGTCGAGGGCGCACCGCTGGCGGAAGGTGGGTGGGTCACCGTCTACACCGATATCACCGAGACCAAGAAACACGAAAAGCTGCTGCGCGCCCGGTCAGAGGAACTGTCCGATCAGGTTCTGGCACGATCCGAGGAACTGGCCGCAACCAACCGGGCGCTGGCCTCTACCATCGCGGCGCTGGAGGAAACCAAGGACCAGTTGACCCAGATGGAGGCGCGCACGCGTCTGACAACCCAGATGATGCCAGCCCATATCGCGCATCTGGATATGAACCGGCGCTACACGTTTTCCAACAGGCGGCTGCGGGATGTGATCGCAACCGGACCGTCGGACATTGTCGGACTGTCTGCAAAAGACGCCCTTGGGCCGGATGCCTATACTGCCATCAAACCGCATCTGGCATCGGCTTATGATGGCGCGTCACCGGTTTTCGAGTTCAACCACGCGCCCACATCGCGCAGGATCAGGGTCGCCTTTACCCCTGATCTTGCCGAAGATCGGACTGTTCAGGGCGTCTATATCCTGTCGATGGATGTCACCGAAGAAACCCAGTCGCGGGTCGCGCTGCAGCAGACCCGGCGCCGTGAAATGGCGGCGCGGCTGACCAGCGGTCTGGCCCATGATTTTTCCAACCTTCTGACCATCATACTGGGAATGCAGGGAAAGCTGGCGCGGATGGAAAACCTGCCTGCGGGCGCCGATCCGCTGGTTTCCGCGACACTTGCCGCAGCGCACCGGGGGGGCACGCTTCTCAGCCGGATCAGCGATGCCACCAGCCCGCGCAACGTGCAAAGCGTCCCGGTGCAGCTGTCGTCGTTGCTCAGTGATCTCAGCGTCATGGCTGGTCCGGCGCTAGGCAAGGATCACTATCTGAGCATCGAGAATGACGCCGGTAGCGAGACCTTTTCCATTGATCCCGGGATGCTTCTCGACAGCTTGCTCAACCTCATTCTGAATGCGCGCGATGCAATGCCTGCGGGCGGCAATATCAGCGTCTTTGCGCGCACGCTTGGCGATACCTGGCTGGAGCTGGAGGTTGCCGACACGGGCGATGGTTTTGACGAAGACGCGCTGCACCGTGCGCTTGATCCCTTCTACACGACCAAGGGCGAGGAAGGTTCCGGTCTGGGGCTGGCCATGGTCTATGACATGACCAAGCTAGTCGGCGGCGATATCCGTCTGTTCAATGAGGGCGGCGCACATGTCGTGCTGCGCTTGCCTCAGCGAAAGGCTAGCGAGCCGGTGCCGCCGGGGCTTGTTCTGATGGTTGAGGACAGTGACGATCTGCGCAGCACGATCCGCGAGATGCTGATGGAATTGGGGCATTTCGTGCTGGAAGCCACTTCCGTTCACGAAGCCGAAATGCTGCTGCAGACTGTGCCCGATATTGCCCGCGTATTGTCGGACATTAATCTGGCCGGGCGGCGCACCGGGCTTGATCTGCGCGCATTGACTAACTTGCCGGTGACGTTGATGACGTCCTTGCCGCCGCATGATGAGGCACATGTTGCAGCCGCAGCAGGTGGCCCTGTTCTGCAAAAACCGTTCACGCAATCTGCCTTGCAGGCAGGTCTCAAAGCGGCCATTGCGGCTAAAAAGGTGACCCCATGACCGACGCGCCGCTGATCACCATTCTGGACGATGAACCTGCAATCCGCGAAATCCTGTCCGATGCGCTGCAGGACGCGGGCTATCGCACGCTGAGCTTTGGCCGCGCGCGAGAGTTTCAGGCAGCCCTGCACGATGTGACGCCGGATGTCTGCCTTGTCGATCTGTCTCTGCCCGATACTGATGGGCTGACGGTCGTGCACCGGCTGGCGCTGGAGCAAGGCGCCATCGTCATCATCATCTCGGGCCGCGCCGAAGTGCATGACAGGGTGACGGGTCTGGAGCTGGGCGCGGATGATTACATCATCAAGCCCTTCGATCCGGCGGAAGTTGTCGCCCGCATCCGTGTGCGCCTGCGCAAAAGCCAGGCCAAGGACAGCACGTCGAACACGGCGGCTTTTTCCGGCTGGACTGCCTATTTTGATCGATATGCTCTGGTGGATGACGCAGGTGTCGAAACCACGTTCAGCCATGCCGAGGGCGAAGTGCTGCGTCTGTTTCTAGAAAGCCCCAAACGGCTTATCTCGCGAGCGCAGATGCAGGATGCTTTGGGCGGCGGCGCAGGCGAAAGCTTTGATCGCGCTATGGACGTGCGCATCTCGCGTTTGCGGACCAAGCTGCGCGAAGACCCCAAGAACCCACAGTTGATCAAAACGATCTATGGTGCGGGGTACATCTTTCTGGGGGATGTGGACTGGCGCTGATCAGGCTGGATCGTAGAGTAAATCGGTCAACGTCGCAAAGGCACCGTCCTGCTTCTGCATTGCCAGCACAGCATCACAAATTGATTGCGCCCGCTCCTCGCCAAGCACCGGCAGGGTCAGTTGCAGAAACTTGTCGGTGATGTCACCGGCGCTCATCGGGTGCTCGCGTCCGCCGCGTGCATGGGTCAATCCGCTCCTCAATACCTGACCATCCGTCAGCGTGATCACCACATCTGCTGTGCGGTGGCTGGGGAAAAGCGCGTTGTGCTCGTCTGTAGCGGACACCTGCGTCTTGCCCAGTATCCTGGCCACATGAGCATTGCGCAAACCCGCGCCACTGATTTCCGACAGTCCGATATGACCCGACACCAGTATCTGGCCGAGACAACCTCGCAGGCTCAGTATTCGCTGGGGTTTGCCGTCGGCCAGATACTGGTGTCGGGTCATATCGGACTGTCG
>JBCCUH010000136.1:0-5987 GCA_039197405.1 Pseudomonadota bacterium | reverse complement strand
GTGAGATCGTCAGTTTCCGCACCTTCATGTCAGGCGAGCTTTTCCAGACGCTCGGCGCACACACCGTCTTGCGCCACTCGCTGAGCGCATCTGGCACGGACCCGGACATGGATCTGGGCGCTTTTGATGCAGCTGTCTCCGATACGCTCTCGCGCCCCGAAACCCTTGCCGGTGCCCTCTTCACGCTGCGCGCCGCTGATCTGCTGACCGGTCAATCCGCCACTGTCACCCGCGCACGCCTCTCCGGCGCGCTTATTGGTGCGGAGCTGGCCGCGGCCAAACCCTATTGGCTGGGCCAGCGCGTTGCGATTGTCGGTAGCGACGCAGTGAGTGCGCTTTACGGCCGGGCGCTCGCCGCGCAGGGCGTGACGTCCGAAAGATGCGATGCTGGCGCCATCACCCGTGCCGGATTAATATCCGCCTATACCTCTGTCTGACCGCATATCCCATTTCAGGAGAGCCTCATGAGCCGTCCCCTCATCGCCATTTTGCGCGGCGTCACCCCGATGGAAGCCACAGATATCGCCAGCGCGCTGATCGACGCCGGGATCACCCGGATCGAAGTTCCGATGAATTCACCTTCGCCGCTGCGCTCTATCGAGGCGATGGCAAATGCCTTTGGCGATCAGGCCGATATTGGCGCAGGCACGGTGCTGACCGCCGATACCGTCCACGAGGTTGCTGAGGTGGGTGGCACGCTCATCGTCTCGCCCAATGCCGATCCTGCGGTGATTGCCGCCACCAAACGCGCCGGTCTGCAAAGCTTTCCCGGCGTGATGACCCCGACGGAGTGCTTTGCCGCCTTGAGTGCTGGCGCCGACGGGCTGAAAATCTTCCCCGCCTCCTTGCTGGGCACCGACGGTCTGAAAGCCATTCGCGCGGTTCTGCCTGCAGGCACGCAGGTTTATGCCGTGGGCGGCGCGGATCACAGCAACTTCGCCGAATGGCTCGCCGCCAGCGCCGATGGGTTTGGCATCGGGTCCGCCCTTTACAAACCGGGTTTCAGCGCCGTTGAGGTGGGCAAGCGCGCCAGAGCCATGGTGACCGCATTCGATGAGGCGCAAAGCAGATGATCTATGACGAGCGCCCCTGCAGTCTTGGCGAAGGCCCACTGTGGCACCCCGAACGGCAAGAGCTGTTCTGGTTTGATATCAACGCCAATACGCTGCACAGCAAGGCGCAAAGCTGGCGTTTTGACTGTACGGTCTCCGCTGCGGGCTGGGTGGATACCGATCACCTGCTGATCGCCTCGGATCATGGCCTGCACCTGTTTGACATCACCAGCGGCACCTTGGGCGCAGCGCGCATCGCGCTAGATGCCGAAAACCCCGTCACCCGCTCCAACGATGGCCGCGCCGATCCCTGGGGCGGGTTCTGGATCGGCACCATGGGCCGGGCGGCAGAACCGGGCGCAGGTGCGATCTATCGCTACCACCGGGATGAGCTGAAGGTGATCGCGCCCGACATCACCATCAGCAATGCGATCTGCTTTGCACCGGACAAAAGCCACGGCTGCTTTACCGACACCGCAGCCGGGCAGATCATGCGCGTTGCGCTGGATCCCGTCACAGGCTGGCCAACGGGCAAGCCAGAGGTGTGGATCGATCTCAGCAGCGAAAGCTTTGGCCCCGATGGCGCAGTCATTGACGCAGAGGGAAATCTGTGGCTCGCGGGCTGGGGCGCCGGTGCGGTGATCGTTTACAACCCAGAGGGCCGCGAGATTGCGCGCCATGCCGTACCGGGGCGTCATACCACCTGCCCTGCTTTCGGCGGCCCTGAACTGCGCGATCTTTATGTGACCTCAGCCACCCAATGGCTGGAGGATGAGACGGGCGATCATGGCAAAACTTTCGTGATCCGGAACGCAGGTCAGGGACAGCGCGAACATCAGGTGATCTTGTGAAACGCGCGCTGGGGGTTTGCTATTATCCCGAACACTGGCCGGAAGATCGGTGGACGTCGGACGCGGCGCAGATGGCCGAGGCTGGCCTGACATGGGTGCGTATCGGCGAATTCGCCTGGTCCCGGCTGGAGCCGTCCCCCGGTGATCTGCAGCTTGACTGGCTGGAGCGCGCGATCGAGGTTCTGGGCGGCGCTGGCCTTAAAGTGATCCTCGGCACCCCGACGGCGACCCCGCCGCGCTGGATGTTGGACAAACACCCCGACATGCTGGCAGTGGATGCCGAAGGTCGCCCGCGGGGATTTGGCTCGCGGCGGCACTATTGCTTTTCCCACGATGGCTATCTGCAGGACTGCAAACGCATCACCCGCAGTCTGGCAGAGCGGTTTGGCCGCAACCCGCATGTGCACGCCTGGCAAACCGACAATGAATATGGCTGCCATGACACGACGCTCAGCTATTCGGACGCGGCCAAAGCCGCCTTTCAGGACTGGTGCGCGCAAAAATACCAAAGCCCAGATGCGCTGAACCGTGCCTGGGGCAATGTCTTCTGGTCGATGGACTATGACAGCTTTGAACAGATCGGCCTGCCGAACCTGACCGTGACGGAACCGAACCCGGCCCATGTGATGGCCTTCCGGCGGTTCAGCTCGGATATGGTGGTGCGGTTCAACACGGCGCAGACCGATATCCTGCGCGCCTGTTCGGATGCGCCGCTTATCCACAATTACATGGGGCGCGTGACGGATTTCGATCATTATGACGTCGGTGCCGATCTCGATATCGCATCCTGGGACAGCTATCCGATTGGCTTTTTGTCCGACCGTCTGGAAGGCACGCCCGAGCACAAGGCCAGGTATCTGCGGCAGGGCGATCCGGACATGCAGGCCTTTCACCATGATCTTTACCGGCACGTCGGAAAGGGCCGCTGGTGGGTGATGGAACAGCAGCCCGGCCCGGTAAACTGGGCGCCCTACAATCCTGCCCCCTTGCCCGGCATGGCCAGGCTCTGGGCCTGGGAGGCTTTTGCCCATGGCGCCGAGGCGGTTCTCTATTTCCGCTGGCGGCAGGCGCCTTTCGCGCAAGAGCAGATGCACGCCGGGCTGCTGCGCCCAGATGCAAAGCCAGCGCCCGCATTGGCCGAAGCGATGCGCGTGGCCCAGGAGCTGGAGGCACTGCCAGAAGTGCAGATCGCGCAAAGTGATGTGGCGCTGATCTTTGACTATGCTTCTTGCTGGGCGTGGGAAACCCAGCCGCAGGGTGCGGATTTCGACATGTTCCGCCTGGCGTTTGAGACCTACCGCGCCGCGCGCAGCCTTGGGCTGTCGCTCGATATCGTCTCGCCCGATGCTCCGCTCGATGGCTACAAGCTGGTGCTTGCGCCAGGGCTTTTGACGTTGCCTGAGACGCTGACGAAGGCGACCGCCACGCGGCTTATTGGTCCGCGCGCAGGCTCCAAGACGCCCGAGATGTCGATCCCCATCCCCATGGGACCTGCCATTCCCGGCCTTGACTGCACCGCTGCGCGCGTCGAAAGCCTGCCGCCGGGAACCACCGTGCCGCTGGAAGGGGGCGGGCATTTCCTGCACTGGTTCGAAGAGTTGGACGGCAGCGCCGACGTCACGCGGCGCACTGCAAGCGGGGCACCGGCGATCATGAGCAACGCCGCCACGCATTACATCGCAGGCTGGCCCGATGCCGAGACGTACCGGGACATTCTCGAAGCCATGTGCCGTGATGCGAAGGTTGCCACACAGCGGCTTCCCGAAGGCTTGCGCAGACGCGACACAGGCACGCATCGCTTCTGGATCAACTACGCACCGCACGAGGTGTCGTTTGATGGCAAGACCATCCCGCCTGCCGATGTGCTGTGGGAAGACTTGTGAGGGGGAACGGCTAAATGCACCCAAGGCGCGGATCTTCGGCCCGTAGCACAATGCGGGCCTTTCAACCGGCCTGAAGACCCTGACGCACCACACCGTTTCTGCCGCGCTGGCCAGATCTTGTTGGCGTACGACAAAATCCTTGCCCAAAAAACGATGCCGGATAACATCACGACATGTTTTGGGAGATACGAAATGATTAGTCACAGATTTCTTCGCGCCGCATCACTGATGGCGCTGCCGCTTGCTCTGGCTGCCTGCAACGCCTCAATGAGCAGCAGCGGCAGCACACCGACACCGGCAACCACAGTTGTCACGACACCCACACCAACCACGCCGACAACGACCCAGTTTCCTGCCAATCTGACTGATCCTGGCCCGTTGCAGCCCACCGGCGTGACATCCGACAGCACCTTTGCCGCAATGATCAATGGCGTGCGCACCACCGCCGGTGCCGGGCCTCTGGCCTATAACGCGCAGCTGGACCAGGCCGCACAGGGCCACGCCAACGACATGCTGACCAACAATTATTTCAGCCACACCGGGCTGAATGGCTCCAGCGCTGCTCAGCGCGTGGCAGCAACCGGCTATGCCGCTACCGCAGTGGGCGAAAACATTGCTCAAGGCCAGCAATCGGAAACGGATGTGCTGAATTCCTGGCAGAACTCACCCGGTCACAAGGCCAATAATGAAAATCCGGTGTTTCAGGAATTTGGCCTCGGCCAGGCTGGCACCGGCGGCGATGCGCGCTGGGTTCTGGTCTTCGGATCGCAGTAAGCCGCCAACCTCACGACTGCCCGCTTGAAGGCCCCGGTGCGACGCGCCGGGGCCTTTGCTTTGCGAAAGCCCGCTCAACCGGCGCCACAGCACAGCCGGAAATCGCCGAGGCGCCTGCAACAGCGAATCACCGGTATCAATCCGCTTGTCCGTTTTGCCAAAACAGGTGCCTTTCCGCCCCCTTCCCGGCGCGGGCTTCCGAATGCTTGCTGCCGGCAGCGTCATCCCTAGGGTCGTCCGCACTCTACAACCGAGGTAACTCAATGAAACAGACTCCACTCACACGTTTTTCAGTTAAAATCCCGGTAATCGCAGCATTTACGCTGTCACTTGGTGCATGTAATGCAATCACAGATAGTATTCGTTCGTTGCAAGCACCTTCTACAACTGCCACCACTTCAGGGCCTGCTCCGCAGCCCGGATCGTCAACCGATCAAGGTGGCGCAGCGACCGATGGATCAGGCTCCGGCGGATCGTCAACAGGTGGCTCTCAGGGCACCACGCCCAACTCCGGCGGTGACAACAGCGCCGGCACTGATGGAGAACCCAGCAGCGGCGGCACAGGTACCGGTAGCGGCTCCGGCAGTGGGACTGGTGGCACTGGCACCGGTGGCAACTCCGGTGGCAATGGCAGCTCAGGCGGCACTGGCACCGATGGTAGCTCCGGCGGGTCCGGCGGCACTGGCACCGATGGTAGCTCCGGCGGGTCCGGCGGCACTGGCACCGACGGTAGCTCCGGCGGATCCGGCGGCACTGGCACCGGCGGAAACTCCGGAGGTGGAACCGGCACTGGCAATGGTGGCTCGGGCAACGGTGGCGGAACCGGCACCGCAGGCAACACGCCCTCGCAACAATTCCCTGACGACCTAACGAAGTCAGGCCCGTTGCAGCCAGATGTGGCCAACGACATGACCTTCGCAGATCTGATCAACGGTGTGCGTGCCGGCAACGGCGCCAAGGCGGTGACCTACAACGCGCAGCTTGACCAGGCGGCACAGGGCCATGCCAACGACATGCTTGCCAAGAACTACTTCAGCCACACAAGTGCAGACGGTCGCACGCTGAGGGATCGCGTGGATGCAACCGGCTACAAATGGTCGACCATCGGCGAAAACATCGCTCAGGGCCATCAGTCCGAGAAAGAGGTGCTGGACGCCTGGGTCGCCTCACCGGGGCACCAGCGTAACAACGTCAACCCGAACTTCGAGGAATTCGGGCTGGGTCAGGCCGGCAAGGACTTTAATGCCCGCTGGGTTCTGGTCTTCGGTGCTCAGCGCTAAATCTGGTCAGTCGAGGCCCAGCCCCCGCGCAAGGGCCTCGAACGCCTTCATCGCACCGGTATCAACCGGCCGCCCGGTGAAGCTTTCCATATAGGGCCAGGCCCGCGCGAGCCGCTCCTCCTGTGGCTCGCGCACTTCTAATGCGTG
>JBCCUH010000135.1:0-6055 GCA_039197405.1 Pseudomonadota bacterium | reverse complement strand
GCGGATCTGACCTATGAGAATATGCGCGAAGAGGGCGGCGAGCCGATGGCCGATCTGCGCGCCCGCTATTCGCCGGATATGAAGGGGATCGAAGTGCCGCCAGAGCGGGCCGCATCAATGATTGATGAGTACCCTGTGCTGAGCGTGGTTGCGGCGAATGCGAAAGGCGCGACGGTGATGCGCGGTGTCAAGGAGTTGCGCGTCAAGGAAAGCGACCGGATCGAGGCGATGGCCGCAGGTCTGCGCGCCAATGGGGTTGAGGTTGAGGACGGTCCCGATTGGTGGATCGTGACCGGGCGCGGCATGGGCGGAGTTGCCGGTGGCGGGCTGTGCGCCAGCCATCTTGATCACCGGATTGCCATGTCGTTTCTGGTGCTGGGGATGAGCACGCAGGCCCCGGTGCGCGTTGATGACGCCAGCCCGATCGCCACGTCCTTTCCCATTTTCGAGCGTCTCATGGCCGATCTGGGGGCCAGGATCACGCGGACCAATCGCTGATGCGGCTGGGCGCGGTTCTGGCGATGGCGGCGGCGCTTTGCTATGCGCTGCTGATCCATCTGATGCTGCGCGATGGCGGCGCGCTTTTTGGCGATCAGGCCGCGCTGGACCTGCGCGTTGCGGGCTACACGGCAGAGGAGGCGCGGCGCTGGCTGGAGGGGTTGACCGAGGCGCAGCGCGCCACCTATTTCGGCGCGTTGGCCATGGTTGATACGCTGTTTCCCGTGCTACTGGGTGCGGCGCTGGCGGTGTTTCTGTGGCAGCTGGGCGGCAAATGGGTGATCGCCCTGCCGGTGGCCTATGCGGTCAGCGATCTGCTGGAAAACAGCACGATCCGCAGCCTGCCGGAGGTTGCGAACTTCGCGCAGACGGCAACCTGGGCCAGCACGCTGACCCTGTGGAAATTCGCGAGCCTTCTTGTGGCGGCGCTGGCGCTGGGCTGGCGCATCTGGCAGCGGAGACAGCGGTGATGGCTTTTACGATTGCAATTGACGGGCCGGCTGCGGCGGGCAAGGGCACGCTGAGCCGCGCGGTCGCGGCGCATTACGGATTTGCACATCTGGACACCGGGCTGCTTTACCGGGCGGTCGGGGCGCGAACGCTGGCGGGGGTGGACCCTATAAAGGCGGCGCGCACCCTGGTTGCCGAAGATCTGACGGCAGAGGATCTGCGCACCGCCGCGGTGGCGCAGGCTGCCAGCAAGGTGGCCGTGATCGCCGAGGTGCGCGCGGCTCTGGTGGATTTTCAGCGCGCCTTTGCCCGCCGCGCGGGCGGGGCGGTTCTGGACGGGCGCGATATCGGCACGGTGATCTGCCCGGAGGCCGAGGCGAAGCTCTTTGTCACCGCCAGCGCAGAGGTGCGCGCAGAACGGCGGTTCCTGGAGTTGAGCGGCAAGGGCGCTGACGTGACCCGCGCGCAGGTGCTGGCCGATGTGCGCGAGCGCGATGCCCGCGATATGCAGCGCGTCGAGGCCCCTTTGAAACCGGCGGGCGATGCGGTGGTGATTGATACATCGGAGTTGACAATCGACGCGGCGATTGATGCCGCGATTGAAACGATCGACGGATTGCGTTGAGTTTGGAAACAATCCCTTTCGTGCCGTTTGCCCGGCCCTTTCCAGCCAGATCAATGAAACAAGGGCCAATTGTGACCTTTCAAAGACGCGCCGCCGAATTGCGGCAAATTTTAGAAAAACCTTGCACAAAATGAACTCGATGTGCGCCTAATCGCGCCCTGAACACTCTGTATCCATCTTCGAAACAATGGCCTGAAATCGGGTCGCGGCTGCGCCAGAGCGCGCGGTATTTCGGGTAGATGGAAGAGTGTTATGGCAACGATGGTTTCCGGCCTTGGAGGTCCCGCAGGCTATGGCGAGAACGTTTTCTCGACCAGCACCAAAACCACTGGTGGCAACGATGACGGTGCCATTCTGGTCGATGTCTCCTCGGTCTTTGGAGCAGGCGGCATCGACTTTGCGGGCAGCAACTATTCGGGCATCTACATCAACACCAATGGTGTGCTGTCCTTCGGTGCGGCTGAGACCGATTACACACCTGATCTGGCGGGCACCACGGTGCCGGTGCTGGCGCCGTTCTGGGCCGATATCAATATTGGCGCGGGCGGCGAGATCTACTGGGATCTTGACCCCGCCAATGGCACGGTCACGATCACCTGGGACGGGGTTGCGCCCTACTCGGGCAGTGGCACCAACAGCTTTCAGGTTGTTCTGACCTCTACCGGGTCCGGCGATTTCACCGCAGATTTCATCTATGGGGATATCAACTGGGCCAGTGGCGGCTCGGGCAATGCGCAGACCGGCTATACCGATGGCGGCGCAGGGGATGTGTTCTTTGAAGGCTCGGGCAACAGCGCTGCGCTGCTCGATTATGAAAACAACGACTTTGACGGCGGCGATCCGGCGGGTGTCACCTCGCTGAATTTCGTGGATGGCGCGGTGTCGAGCACCGATGGCATCATCCAGGGCACGGGAGGATCGGACCAGATTGATGGTGCGTTCACCGATGCGGACGGGGAAAGCGTCGACGGGGGCACCGGCACCGGTACCGATGGGCTGAACGATTCCGTACTGGGCGGTGCGGGTAACGATACGATCTATGGCGGTGCCGGCGGCGATACCATTGCAGGCGAGAACGGCAATGATCTGATTTACGGCGATTTCAACGGCACTCCGGCGACCGGTACGGAATCGCTCAACTGGACCACTGCGGGCGCGGATGAGCAAAGCCTTGCCGCTGGCGTTACGCAGGATACCGGCGATATGACGGTGTCGGTCAGTTTCACCAACGACGGCTCTGCCACCGAGTTTGCGGTGGAATCGAGCGATGCGGTCTATGTTGGGCCGGGCGAGCCTTACAACAACTCCTCGTCGCTCAGCCTGCGCGGTGATGGCAGCTCGGGCAATACCTCCACCACGCGGATTGACTTTCAAAGCGATACGCTGGGCATCGCAGATGAGGTCGAAAACGTCAATTTCCGCCTTAACGATATTGATGCCGGCGGCTGGCAGGACGTTGTTACTGTCAACGCTTTTGATGCCGATGGCAATGCGGTTGCGGTGACCTTGACGGTGGGTGGCAATGAAACCGTATCGGGCAATACGATCACCGCCGGGGCCGGATCAGAAGCGCAAACCTCTGTCAATGGTACGGTACTGGTAGAGATCGCGGGGCCGGTGGCGCGGGTCGAGATCGTCTATCAGAACGGTGGCAATGCCACGCAGGCGCTTTATGTCACGGATGTCTATTTCGACACGATTGCGCTGGATCCCGGCGCCGACAGCATTGACGGCGGTGCCGGATCCGACACGATCTTTGGCGAGGCGGGCGATGACACGATCGCAGGCGGCGGCGGTGCGGACAGTATCGACGGCGGCATTGGCAACGACACGATTGACGGCGGCAATGGCGATGACACCATTCTGGGCGGCGACGGAGATGACGTCATCACCGATAGCGGCGGTAGCGGATCGCAGGACAGCATTGACGGCGGCGCTGGCAATGACACAATTTCCGGCGGGCTTGCTTCGGACACGATCACCGGCGGCACCGGCGCGGATGTCATCGACGGGCAGGCAGGCGCCGACAGCGTTGATGGCGGCGCTGGCAATGACACGATTTCGGTCTCGCAAGGCGACACGGTTACCGGTGGCGAGGGGGAGGATTACTTCACCCTGCAGGACACTGGCGACACCGGTACGATCACGATCGATGGCGGCACCACGGGCGAGCCGGGGGGCGATACGCTTTTTCTCAACGGTCTCGGGGATCGCTCGACACTGGTCACGACACCCTCGGCAGGCGACCCCGATGCGCGCGACGGCACGATCACACTGATTGACGGCACGGTTGTCAATTTCACCAATATCGAGCGGATCATCTGTTTTACGCCCGGCACACGGATTGCGACACCGACGGGTGACGTGGCGGCGGAAAAACTGCGGCCGGGCGATTTGGTCATGACCGCCGACAACGGCCCGCAGCCGCTGGGCTGGGTGGGGCGCAGCACTGTACCGGCCATGGGGCCGTTTGCACCAATCCGGCTTGCACCGAACCTCACCGGCGCGCGGCGCCCGATCAGCGTCTCGCCGCAGCACCGGATGATGATTTGCGACTGGCGCGCGGCGCTGATGTTCGATGCGCAGGAGGTGCTGGTGCCCGCGATCCACATGCTGGGCTTTGAAGGCGCGAGCGTCGCTTACGCCCATGAGGCGACCTATATTCACCTGATGCTGGATGCGCATGAGGTCATCTATGCCGAAGGCGCCCCAAGCGAGAGCTTTCATTTTGCCGAGGAAGGGCTGAAGGCCCTGCATCCTGCGGCGCGGGCAGAGTTGCAATTGCGCTACCCCCAGGTGGCGCAGGATATGCGCGCGCATGGGCCAACGGCGCGCCGTGTCCTGAAGCGATGGGAAAGTGACATGTTGCTGAGCCGGTTGTTCAACCGCGCGGAAGGAAGCCCGCCGGGCCAGGCGCGCGCGGCCTGAGATCACTGAGCTGTGCTTGGACAGTGAGGCATGGTGCGGGCTAGGCTTGCACCATGGCTTATCGAGAAGGGCGGCTCTCATGCGTGTTTTGCTGATTATCCTGATGGTACTGACAGCGCCACTGGCCGCGCAGGAGGTCGCGCCGGACAGCAAGGACAACATTGCTGGCGAGCCGCCGATGACGCTGGCCCGCCTGCAGGCCATTCTGAAAGCCATCGACGAGGATGCCATCCTGCGCGGAATCGGCGCCGAGCTGACCATCGACGATGTGCCGGTGCTGGTGATTGCCGACGCGCCCAACGACCGGATGCGCGCGATGGTGCCCATTCGCAGCGCCGATGGCATGACTGAGGCCGAGCTGTTGCGGCTGATGCAGGCCAATTTCGACACGGCGCTGGATGCGCGCTATGCGGTGGCGCAGGGGCGTTTATGGGGGGTGTTCATCCACCCGCTGTCGCCGTTGACGCGCGAGCAGCTGATCTCCGGGCTGATCCAGACGGTGAATGTGGCGCGCACCTATGGGCAGGCCTATACCGGCGGCGCGCAGCACTTTGGTGGCGGCGACAGCAATGGCATCTACCGCGAATTGCTGCAGGAGCTGCTGGACAAGGGCCAGGAGCTTTAAACGCAGAGGCGCGGCCCGAGCCTTGCGGCCGGGTGGGGCTGGTTTTGAAGATGTGAATGGCGGCCGCCAATCGGGGCGGACGGGTGTGCGGGGGTGTAAGGCCCGCTGCTGTGATGTTCATCGCGAGGAACGTAGCACCGCGCCTTGTCGGGGCGAGGGGAAGTCCTGATCGTCAATGTGGTTAACCGAGCGGGAATGTGACGCGTTAAGGTTAATGACGGGTTGTTTGGGCGTGCGGTGGGTTGAGCCGGGCCACGTCCGACCCTGGGAGGGCTGCGATGCGGATATGTGCCTCGAATGCGCTGAACAAACGAATGGCCGGTTTTGAACGAAACGTTGGAAAACGCCCTCCCGTGGGGAGGGTCGGGCGTGGCCCTGCGGGCCGATCTACCTCAAAGCTTCATCAAGAATGCTAATGGTGGCAGGGTGCATTTGTGGGAGAGTTCGAATAATTCTAGCTTCCGAGAGTTCGTTGCTAAGCAAAGATCGGTTTTCAAGTAGCTGAGATAAGTTTTCATTTGCAGGTAGCTGGAATTCTTTCATTGACAGCATTATTCGCCAGACGGGCAGTGGAATAATAAAGTCGCTTAGATCGTCGCCAAGGATGACTCCTGACCAGTAATTTTCGATTATTTTCTTGTCAATTAGATTCAGAGTTTCGGCCATGTCCGACTTTATCCGGAGGTGTCTATCAGTTGCTGACAGTGCTTTTGTAAGAATAACTAATTCGCGCGCTCCAACATCAAGCAAGCGCGATCTTATGCGGCGCCTTTCAAGCGGTTCAATAATCTTCCCCCAAACAATTTTTGCAAATTTCAAAATTGGCGAAAAAATACTGAAAACGCAAAGGACGCCTGAAAAAATCGCAACCAATTTTACAGATGGAATTGCGAATTTTGGTAAGTCACGAAAAGCGTCATTATAAAGCT
>JBCCUH010000134.1:0-6143 GCA_039197405.1 Pseudomonadota bacterium | reverse complement strand
GCAGGATGCTCTGCATCATATGGGCGCAGCGATCAAAGAGGTCCTTGAACGCCGCCGCGCCGCCATCTTCGCTTTGGCGCGCGGCAGTCATCTGTTTCAGATCATGGCCGGCGCAGAAGGCTTTGCCACTTCCGGACAGAATCACCGCGCGGATACTGGTGTCGGTTTGCAACGCATCGAATTGCTCTTGCAGCACGGCAATCATCTCGTCAGAGAGCGCATTGAGCCGCTCCGGTGCGTTCATGTTGAGCCGCAGAACAGCGCCCGTGACCTCACGTTCCAAAATTGTCATCTTGCGCCCCTCCCGGACTTTCCCAAAGAGTAGCCTTGGACCATCAGGGAGAAAAGTCATGACCGACGTGAAAATCGCGGCGAGCGATATGAATGTGCTGCTGAAAGAGGTCTTCGCGCAGGTCGCTGACGATTTTGTTGTGGAGGACGTTGCCCCGATGGCTTGCCGCGTTCGCCTGAAGGTGGCCGAGCGGCACCTGCGTCCGGGCGGCACGGTGAGCGGTCCAACCATGTTCGGGCTGGCGGATGTTTCGGTCTATGTAGCGACCATGGCGATGATCGGCCCCGAGACATTGGCAGTGACGACGAATATCTCGATGGATTTCATGCGCAAGCCGGTCGCGGATGCGGATCTGATCGCGCATACGCGGCTGCTCAAGCTGGGCAAGCGGCTGACCGTGGGCGATGTGCTGATCTATTCGGAAGGCTCTGAGGCGCCCGTTGCGCGCGCGTCAATGACCTATGCGATACCGCCACGGTAAGGGCGGGGGACGTTTTGCGAAGAAAACGGACCGGAAACCATCATGGTTTCCGGTCGCGCGGTGCCAGATCACCCGGCTCGGGAAGAGACTTGGGACAGGTCAGGTGAGCTGGCGGTGGGAACGTATCCGTCAGGTCATCCAGAACGGCTTTTGCGCTTCGCGCCGCGCCTGATGCGAGGAGAGCCCCACATCATCCAGCAGATGCGCGTCCAGATGCTTCAGTGATTTTCTGGTGCGTGCATGCATGCGCCAATTTGCCCATGTCACCGCGGCGCGGACCAGAATGACTGTGATCGCAGGCAGTCGCTGGCGGCTGCTCAGGAAGATCAGTTCATTTGTATCATTCATATGTGACGGCTGCATGGAACAAACTCCTATATTGTATTGACACAATAGTAACGCTTGTGACAATTGTGTGATACAAAGAGTCACGCCGACCGTCCAGAGGAACATTGTAATGAATACAATTTGGCGCCCAATTCTTGCCGAACGGGATGGTCCCAAGTACAAAGCGCTCGCTGATGCGATCCGCATCGCCATCGGCGACGGCGCTCTGGAGGTTGGTCAGAAACTGCCACCCGTGCGCGATCTGGCCTGGGACTTGCAGATCACACCGGGGACTGTGGCGCGCGCCTACACGGTTCTGACAGATCAGGGGGTTTTGGAAGCGGCTGTCGGGCGCGGAACTTTTGTTGCGCCCCCCGCAGGTGACGCCCCGCCCATCGCAACCCCGCTGCGCCCGATTGAAGTGGATGTAGTCCCGCATGGCACCTACAGCGATCCGGCTGGCTGGAACCTTGTTTCGCCGGGATTGCCGGATGTGGGGCAGGCGCAGTTGATCCGTGATCTGATGGGCGAGATTGCCGCCAATCCGCGGTCCGGCGTGATGCATTACCCCAATGCCGCCGCGTTCCGCCCCGCGCGTGAGGCCGTGATGCATTGGCTGGAAGGCACGCCCCTGGGCGCATTGGACCAAGAAGATATTGTGCTGACCCATGGCGGCCAGAACGGTCTGTGTCTGGCGCTGCAATCGGTCCTGCGTGGCACCCGGCCCGTGGTTCTGGTCGAAGAGCTATGCTATCCGGGGTTTCGCCGCGCCGCCGAATTGCTGCGCGCCGATATCGCAGCTGTGCCGCTGGATGCAGAAGGGTTGATACCCGAAGCGATTGAGGCACTGGCCAGACGACATGATGTGCAGGCGCTGCTGACATCGCCGGAAGTGCACAATCCCACCGGCGCCTTCACACCGCAGCACCGGCGGCACCAGATCGCGGCGCTGGCCCAGCAGTATGACTTTCAGATCATCGAGGATGATTGCTACCGTTTGGGCGCCTCGCGCGCGCCCTCTTACCGCATGCTGGCCCCGGATCGCGGCTGGTATGTTTCCTCCATTTCCAAAACCCTGACGCCTGCGTTGCGCATCGGCTTTGCCATCGCGCCCAAGCCGCATGTGGCAGCGCTGCGCAGATCCGCTGAGTTCGGCTTTTTCGGCCTGGCCACGCCGCTGGGGGATTTGACGGCCAGACTGCTGAAAGATCCGCGCACATCGTATTTGGCCGATCAGATCAAGCAGCATTTTGGCCGCTACGTGCAAACCTGCGTCAACCATCTGGGCCGGCATGACCTGACCTGGCATGTGGATGTTCCCTATGTCTGGCTGCGATTGCCGGATGGCTGGCGCACCTCCGCCTTTTGTCAGGCCGCTGCGGCGCGAAATATCCAGATCAGACCAGCCGAAGACTACGCGGGGCGCGAAGGCAAAACCCCGCATGCGGTGCGCATCGCCATCAATGCTCAGATCAGCCTGGCGCATTTTGAAAAGGCGATGATCCAGTTGAGCGAATTGCTGGACAATCCGTCGGAACGAATAGGTGTGTAGGTTGGGGTATTAAAATACCTAATTTGTAAAGCTCTGATAACGAACAGTAATTTCGCACGTTATGGCGTTGACCTGCAGTTTGACCCTTTCTATAACCCCGCAATCCGAATTCCGCGACGCCTCCGTGCGCCGTTCACTTGAACCGATAGGGCTTCTACCGATGAAAACCTTCTCTGCGACACCTGCAGATATCGAGAAGAAGTGGATCCTGATCGACGCCGAAGGCGTTGTTCTGGGCCGTCTTGCCTCGATCATTGCCATGCGCCTGCGTGGCAAGCACAAGGCGTCTTTCACGCCGCATATGGACATGGGCGACAATGTCATCGTCATCAACGCCGACAAGGTGCAGATGACCGGCAACAAGCGCTCGGACAAGAAATACTACTGGCACACCGGTCATCCGGGCGGCATCAAGCACCGCACCGCCGAGCAGATCCTCGAAGGCGCACACCCCGAGCGCGTGGTGACCAAGGCGGTCAAGCGCATGCTGCCGGGCAACCGCCTGTCCGCCAAGCAGATGACGAACCTGCGTGTCTACGCCGGCACCGAGCATCCGCATGACGCACAAAACCCCGAAGTCCTGGACGTGAAGTCCATGAACTCCAAAAACACACGGGTGTAATCAATGGCTGATCAAGTAAATTCCCTCGAAGAGCTTGGCGCAGTGGCGTCCGGCGAAGAGGCTGTCGTTGCTCTCGACATGTCAGAGCCGCGCGAGCCGGTCCGTGACGATCTGGGCCGCTCTTACGCCACAGGCAAGCGCAAGGACGCTGTTGCCCGTGTCTGGATCAAGCCGGGTTCCGGCAAGGTGGTGGTGAACGGCAAGGAGATGAACGTCTACTTTGCGCGCCCGGTTCTGCAGATGATCCTGCGCCAGCCGTTCCAGGTTGCCGGTGTTGAAGACCAGTTCGACGTGATGGCGACTGTCAAAGGCGGTGGCCTCTCTGGTCAGGCCGGTGAGGTCAAGCACGGCATCTCCAAAGCGCTGCAGCGGTTTGATCCTAGCCTGCGTGGCGCTTTGAAAGCTGCGGGCTTCCTGACACGCGACAGCCGCGTTGTGGAACGTAAGAAATACGGTAAGCGCAAGGCGCGCCGGAGCTTCCAGTTCTCCAAGCGTTAATCGCTTTCGATTTTGTCAAAGGCCGCTCTTTCGGGCGGCCTTTTTCTTTGGCAAATAGACAATCATGACCCTCAGCCTTCTCATCTCTCCCGAAGCGCGCGGCGCGTATTTCGCAGATTACCTCAGCGTGGCGGACGCGGAACTGCGCGCTTGTTTCCCGGGCGTTGACGTGACCCATCGCGCCATCGGCGATCTGGATTTCCTTGACCTGGCCGAGGGTGATCCAAATGCGCTGTGCAGGTTGTCTTTCGTGCAGGGCGTGTTCACACGCAATGGTGCATCGCTGACACCGCTGGCTGTCAGCCCGGACTGGGCGCTGCATCGTGATTTCATTTTCGGCAGCAAATTCAAAGGCAAGACCAACGAGCGCTTGACGCAGATGCTGCTCAATGTCGGTCTTGCGGTCATCGGCAAACCTGCAGGGGATGTCACTCTGCTTGATCCCATGTGCGGGCGCGCCACAACTTTGCTTTGGGCCATGGCCTACGGCATGCGCGCTTTCGGCATCGATGAAGATAAAAACGCGCTGCCCGATGTGATGCGCAATGTCAGGAAATGGGCGAAGCTGACCCGCGCGAAACACCAGATCGAGCAGGGGTTTGTCGCAAAGAAAAACAAAAAGGGCGACGGGGCCTTCCTTGATTTTCGCGCAGGCGGAACCAGCATGCGTCTAGTGCAAGGCGATGCGGTGCGCGCGCCTGAGATTTTCCGCAAACGCCACTTTGATCTCATTGTCAGCGATTTGCCATATGGCGTGCAACATACATCAGGAACGTCCCGTAATCCACTGAAAACACTAAAGGGTTGCGCCATGTTTTGGAAGACTTGTCTGGCGGAAGGCGGAGCGGTCGTGTTGGCCTTCAATCGCAACAACCCCAAACGCAAAGCGCTGGAGGCGGTATTTGCAGATGCGGGCTGGCAGATCGCTGACTTTCAGGCACCGCACCGGATGAGCGAAAGCATCGTCCGGGACATTCTGATCGCAGGACCCTGATCTTCCTCTTGCGGAAAATACCTCCGCCGGAGGCGCAAAATTTTTAAAAAATTTTGCTACCGCGCAGACGCAAAGCGCTGCGCAAAACCTGACCCTGGGGACGGGCCATCAGGTGTCCGATGAAATAAGCCCCAGCCCGCGAAGGTAAACGCCAATCCCGCTTTCCAGCAGATCTTCCGGAGGGAAGGGCGATGACGTGCCGGGTGAATTGCGCGCGAAGAGCTCCACAACCCCGTGACTCAACGCCCAGATATGCGCACTGAACATAGAGGCAGGCGGGCGTTTGTCCGCCGGGATATGCTCGCTGAGATCGCTGGCGGCCTTCTCCAGAACGCCGCGGGCACGGGCGGAGGCGGCGGCAAGCTCTGGCGTGCGGTTCACCGAAATCCCGCTTTCGAACATGGCTATGTAATGGCCGGGATATTTGCGCGCAAAAGCCAGATAGGCCCGGCCCGTGGCCTCGAAAGCGGACAGGGCAGAGGGCTGACCCTTGTCATAGGCATATTGCATCACATCAGCGAAGATCTCATAGCCCTGCCGCGCAGCTTCCGCGATCAGATCCTCGCGGCCTTCGAAATGGCGATAGACCGCAGCAGGAGTCACACCGGCTTGTTTGGCCGCCTCCGACAGGGTGAAGCCAGTGGGGCCTTTGGCGCGGATCAGCTCCAGCGCGGCTTCCACCAGCGCCTGGCGCAGGTTGCCGTGGTGATATCCGCGTTTCTTAGGCATCCCAGATGTCCGGGCCACCACAAACCGCCGTGTCCACCTTCCCGAGCATCTTGTCGTCGCGCCCCTCGTATTGAAACTGGCTCAGCACGTGGCGCACCGCATTCAGCCGCGCGCGGCGCTTGTCATCGGTACGCACAATCGTCCAGGGCGCGAAATCGCTGTGCGAGCGGTCCAGCGTTTCGCCAATGGCCGCTGTGTAGGCATCCCAGCGGTTCAGCCCTTCCACATCGATCCAGCTGAGCTTCCATTGCTTCAGCGGGTCTTTCTCGCGATCCAGAAACCGGCGAAGTTGTTCTGCGCGGCCGACATTCAGCCAGAGTTTGATCAGGTGAACCCCGTCATCCACCAGCATCTTTTCGAAATCCGGCACCTGACGAAAGAACGCCTCGCGTTGCTCGGGCTTGCAAAACTCGAACACATGTTCGACGACGCCACGATTGTACCAGCTGCGATCAAAAAACGTGATCTCGCCAGCCGTCGGCATGTGCTGCACGTAGCGCTGGAAATACCACTCGCCTTGCTCGCGTTCAGTTGGTTTGGACAGTGCCACCACATGCGCAGAACGCGGGTTCAGGTTTTCGCGAAACCGCTTGATCGTGCCGCCTTTTCCGGCAGCATCACGCCCTTCAAAGACTATGGCGACCCTCT
>JBCCUH010000133.1:0-6163 GCA_039197405.1 Pseudomonadota bacterium | reverse complement strand
GCCTCCTGCAGCGCATCGGCTAGCAAACCGATGCCATCATCGCGATAGTCCGGGGCGCTCCATGTGCGGATATCCTGTACCACCGTCTGGCCCATCAAATGCGCGCCAATTGCCGGAATGACAGCGATGGGCAGCCCCGAAGCAGGCACAATCACGAACCACGGGCGCGTCGGGCTTTCCCAAAACCGCGTCAGATATCCGGTGATATACCGAATATCTGTGTCGATGGTGAGTAGGATCGCATCCAACCCCTTGTCATTCATACGTTTTTGCACGCCGGAAATGCGGCGCTGGTATTCTTCCAAAGGAAACATCATGCGCCCTCACTGAGGATGCAAAGGACATTGGCCTCACCCGGCAGATCGCTGAGCAATGCAGCCGCAATCCCCGCAGCGCCCGAGGTGCTGCTGCCCAATCCGGCGTCATTCAGGCGCGCAAGAACCGACTGCCCCTCTGCCTCGCTGATCAGCGCAAAAGCATCCGCGTCCCGGGACAACCCTTTCAGCGCGATCAATGACGCCTCCTTGCAATCCAGACGCCCCATGTCTGACACTGGGCCGCTGGCGCTGACAAACATCCCGGCCTCGATGGATGCGTGCAAGGCCGGGGCAAACTCCGGCTCCACCACCGTGATATGCGGCCCGTCCCCCCAGACATGTCGAAAATAGGCAGCGCAGGCACCGGCCAGCCCGCCCACTCCGGCTTGCAAAAAGATATGGGTGGGCGACGCCTGCATCTGCTCGGCCGCCTCTGCCGCCATCACCAGATAGCCCTCCATCAGCCGATGCGGCGGTTCGAAATACCCCTCCCAGGAACTATCGGACAAAAGAATCCAGCCATTGGCCGTAGCCGCCTCTTGCGCCGCGGCCATGCTGGCTTCGTAATCCGCGCCCACGATAACAACCTCAGCCCCCATTTCACGAAGCCTGCCCGCAAAATCCGCCGGAACCGTTTCGGCAAGGTAAATGACCGAGCGTGCACCAAAGACTTTGGCCCCTGCCGCAACAGACAGACCATGATTGCCGGCACTTGCAGTCACATAGGTGCGCTTCGACAGATCCCCCTGCTGGGCATCATGAGCAATCACATAGGCCGCCCCGAGCGCCTTGAAACTGCCCAGCCCCATGCGCCCGCGTTCATCCTTAATGTTCAGCCCCAACGCCTGCACCAACGGCGTGGGTTTATGCGCCGGGCACTCCGCCAGCAAACGCCGCGGCGCTGCCGCATCGACGGAAGGCGCAGGAATGCCATCCACCGGCAATCCAGTCCCGCGATACGGGTTCTTTGAAACGTGCATGGCTGTCTCCCAAATCAGTCTCACTCAGCAGAAAAGCAATTTCCAGGGTCCGTCAATGATCCTGCGCTGTTGAAGCCCCTGCCCTTTGCCAGTAAACGACCGCTGAACTGCGCAGGTTTGACGATCCCGGGGGACACATTCAAATGCAAGAACCAGCCATCACCGAAGACTTGATCACGGCACATGGTCTGAAGCCCGACGAATACGACGTCATTCTGGACATTATCGGGCGCGCGCCCACGTTCACAGAGCTGGGCATTTTTTCGGCCATGTGGAACGAGCACTGTTCGTATAAATCCTCGAAAAAATGGCTGCGCACCTTGCCGACAACCGGCCCTCAGGTGATTTGCGGCCCCGGGGAGAACGCAGGCGTCGTGGATATCGGCGATGGCCAGGCCGTGATCTTCAAGATGGAAAGCCACAACCACCCTTCCTATATCGAACCCTATCAGGGCGCGGCCACCGGCGTGGGCGGCATCTTGCGCGACGTCTTCACCATGGGCGCGCGGCCTGTTGCGGCGATGAATTCGCTGTCTTTTGGCGAACCGAGCCATCCCAAGACACGCAGCCTGGTCAACGGTGTGGTCGAAGGTGTCGGCGGCTATGGCAACTGCTTTGGCGTGCCGACCGTCGGCGGCGAGGTGCGGTTTGATCCGGCCTACAACGGCAATTGCCTGGTCAACGCCTTTGCCGCGGGTCTCGCGGATGCGGACAAGATTTTCTACTCTGCGGCATCGGGCCTTGGCATGCCGGTGGTGTACTTGGGCGCCAAAACCGGCCGCGACGGCGTCGGCGGCGCGACCATGGCCTCGGCCGAATTCGACGACAGCATCGAGGAAAAGCGCCCCACGGTTCAGGTGGGTGATCCCTTCACCGAAAAACGTCTGATGGAGGCGACACTGGAGCTGATGGCGACCGGAGCAGTGATCTCCATTCAGGACATGGGCGCCGCGGGTCTGACCTGCTCTGCTGTTGAAATGGGCGACAAGGGCGGTCTGGGTGTGCGCCTCGATCTGGAAAATGTGCCGGTGCGCGAGGACAATATGTCCGCGTATGAAATGATGCTCAGCGAAAGCCAGGAACGCATGCTGATGGTCCTGAAGCCCGAGCTTGAGGCCGAAGCCAAGGCGGTTTTCGACAAATGGGACCTCGATTTCGCGATCGTGGGCGAAACCATTGCCGAAGATCGCTTCCTGATTATGCTCAATGGCGAGGTCAAAGCTGATCTGCCGCTCAGTAAACTGGCCTCGTCAGCGCCAGAATATGATCGCCCCTGGGTAGCGACGCCCACGCCCGATGCGCTGGAAGATGTGCCGCAGATTGATTCCATCGACGGGTTGAAGGCGCTTCTGAGCAGCCCGAACTATGCCTCCAAACGCTGGGTTTACGAACAATACGACAGTCAGGTCATGGGCGATACGCTGCGTATTCCCGGCGCAGGCGCAGGCATTGTGCGCGTGCATGGCACGGGCAAGGCGCTGGCTTTCACCTCCGACGTCACCCCGCGCTATGTCAAGGCAAACCCGGTGATGGGCGGCAAGCAGGCCGTCGCCGAGGCCTATCGCAACCTGACAGCTGTGGGCGCTAAACCCCTGGCGACAACCGATAATATGAACTTCGGCAACCCCGAAAAGCCTGAGATCATGGGCCAATTTGTTGGTGCCATCGAAGGCATCGGCGCGGCGGTCAAGGCGCTGGATATGCCCATCGTGTCGGGCAATGTGTCGCTTTACAATGAAACCGATGGCGCCGCCATCCTGCCGACGCCAACCATCGGCGCGGTGGGTTTGATCGAAAACTCCGAGGCGCTGATATCGGCAGATGTGCGCGATGGCCATGTGGCCCTGCTGATCGGCGAAACTGCGGGCCATCTGGGCCAATCGGCGCTGTTGGCCGAAGTCTTCAACCGCGTTGAGGGCGACGCGCCCGAGGTTGATCTCGACATTGAAAAGCGCAACGGCGATTTCATTCGCGACAATGCCGACTGGATCAAGGCCTGCTCCGATCTTGGCGATGGCGGCCTTGCGCTGGCGGCGTTCGAGATGGCCGCAGCAGCGGGCGTCGGCGTGCAGATTGACACGGATGCAACCCCTGCGCTTTTCGGTGAAGATCAGGGCCGCTATCTGATCGCCTGCAATTTTGATCAGGCTGAGGCGCTTATGATCGCCGCAGGCCGGGCCGGTGTGCCACTGCAAAGCGTGGGGAAATTCACCGGATCGGATGTTGTTCTGGGCGGCTCCAGCGCCGCGCTGGATGATCTGATCGCCGTGTCAGAGGCCGTCTTCCCGACCCACTTCGCCTGATCCCTCTTGCAGCGCAAGTGTCGCGCTTCTACATCTGGACCAACAGGAATTTCAGGAGATCACCATGCCGATGACCCGCTCGGAGATTGAAGCTCTGCTCAGGGAAAGCTTTCCAGACGCCACTATCGAAGTAGGCGGCAGCGACGGCGTTCACATGTCGGCCATGGTGGTGGACGAAAGCTTTCGCGGCAAGAACCGCGTACAGCAACAGCGCGCGGTTTATGCGGCGCTGAAAGGCAAAATGGACGGCAGCGATGGCGAATTGCACGCGCTGGCGTTAACCACAAAAGCACCCGATTAAGCGCCCCGGCAAGCACCCGGCGCACAGGAGACGAAAATGACCGACGCAACCGACACCATCCAGAAAACCGTCAGCGACAACACGGTGGTTCTGTTCATGAAAGGCACCAAGGAAATGCCGCAATGCGGGTTTTCCTCCCGCGTGGCCGGGGTGCTGAATTACATGGGCGTGGATTACACCGATGTGAACGTGCTCGCCGATGAAGGCATCCGTCAGGGCATCAAGGATTTTTCCGACTGGCCGACGATCCCGCAGCTTTACGTGAACGGCGAGTTCGTTGGCGGCTGCGATATCGTTACCGAGATGACCCTCTCGGGCGAGCTTGACACCCTGTTTGACGATCAGAGCATCGGATACGACAAGGATGCTGCCGACAAGATCCGCGAAGCCAACACCTAAGGCCGGACCTCTTGGTCGCGATGGGCATCCTTCGCAGCAAGGATGCCGGCCGTCATGGTTTTCGCAGAACAATCATGGCGTGCTTGACGAGCGGTGCCCGGCTGTGACGGCACGTTCACAGGCCAGGGCCAGCGACTTGCGGCTGCTGGCCTTCGCGACCTGCAGCGGCGGGTGGTACACCACTTCCACCGCGCCCTGCCTGCGGGCCGCCAGCGTTTTCAGCAGATGCGGCGCAAACTCCATATCGCCCCACCAGCCGTAGTATCGCGGCTCTTCGCCCTTTGGCGCAATATAATTGACCGTCACTGGTTGCACCCACAAAATAGGTGCCATTTCCGGCGTGAAGAACGCCGCGAAAAGCGTTGATTTGAAGGGCAAAACCCGCATTCCATCGGTTGACGTGCCTTCAGGAAAAAAGAGCAGCTTGTGCCCCGCTTTCAGCCGCGCCTCAAACAGGTCTTTCTGCTCTTTCGCGCGCCTGGGGTTACGCTCGATAAACACCGTGCCCGTGGCCCGCGCCAGCCAGCCAATGCCCGGCCAGTTGGCCACTTCCGATTTGGATACGAAATAAACGCGCTTTGCCGCATTGAGCGAGAAAATATCCAGCCAAGAGCTGTGATTGGCCACGATGGCCCCCCGATGCGTCATCTGGGCGCCTTTGGTGGCAAAGCCAATTCCCAGAATGCGAAACGCGTTGCGGCACACGAACTGGGTGATATGCGGGGTGATTGGCCGTTGCAGGCCAAAAACCGGCCGCTCGATCAGCCGCACCAGCAAAAGCAGCAGCAAACAGCCAAAGACGAGGATGATCAGCGGCACCGCCCGCAGAACCGCGCGCAACCAGCCAAAGGCGCCAATACGCAATGGCGGCACATGCTGATCCTCATCGGGCTGCCAGGTGGGTGTCATTGCCGTTCCGCTCCCAGATAAAGCCGCTTTTGCCGCGCGTTCATCTGTGCGACCGGCAGGATCAGACACACATCGGTCGTGTTGAACGCATGATCAAGATAGGCCCCTTGCCCGACAAACCCGCCAAGCCGCAGGTAAGCTTTGATCAGCGCCGGCACCCGCACCATGGCCTGCCTGCGATCGATCTCCGCGATGTCCAGAACGCCCATCTGAGCGCTCGGCTCTTTCGCGGTCACACGCAGCTCCGCCGGGGCCAGATGGCGATGATGCAGCAGTGACAGCGACGGTGCCAGCGCTTCGGTGTCCGTGCCGTGAAAACTGGCCACGCCAAACAACACGTCGATTTCCCGCTCTGTCACATGGCGCGCCAATGCGCTCCACAGATGATGCATGCCCGGACCGCCGCGATACTCCTTGCGCAGGCAGGATCGCCCAAGCTCAAGCAGCGGCGCCCCCGACCCGCGCAGCGGTGTCAGATCATATTCCCGTTCAGAGTAAAACCGCCCCGCACGCGCAGCGCCGTCCATATCCATCAGCCGGTAGACCCCCACCACCGGATCGGCTTTTGTCCGATCCAGCAACAGCAAATGACGGGAAAAGGCGTCAAACTCGTCTGCTTCCAGACGCAGCCGATGATCGACACCCTCGCCCTCTCCGCCAAGCTCTTCCACAAAGACGTCATAACGCAGGCGCTGCGCCGCCCGAATTTCATCCGCAGAGGAGGCAAAAACAGCATCAAACTCTGGCGCGGCCATGCGCAATTCACCCTTTGTCATGCGCTGCTGTTTAGAAAAATGACCTGAAAAACACAACCTTACGTTAAACGTGCATTAAAAATGTAGAAATCTACTTAAAGTTGCAGTATATGCTTTGCGAAAGACCTAAGGCTCATAGACCACTTCTAATACGATACGGGACCCGTCGATGACCACTTTGCCTTCTTCGCGGAAGTTT
>JBCCUH010000132.1:0-6252 GCA_039197405.1 Pseudomonadota bacterium | reverse complement strand
CCTCGATGGCCTTGTCTGGCGCGCCAACCTTGGGGCCTTTGCGCTCTTCGCGCACGGTGGGGCTTTCGGCCAACACGCCCTCGACCGTCAGCGCCAGACGGCGCGGCGTGCTGAAGGCGGCAGCGGAGGCATAGGTCAGCCCCGCCTCGACCATGCCGTTCGTGACCAGCTTTTTCAGATCATCCGCCGCCTTGCCCTGCATGCGCGCGGGGATTTCTTCGGAGAAGAGTTCAATCAGAAGATCAGGCATTAGTTTGCCTCCTCACTTGCGGGCCGGTCCGGGCAGGCCTCGCCTTTCAGCGAGCCATCATAGGCTTTCGCCCCGCATTCATTGGGTTCGTGCCAGACATAGCCGCGCCCATCCTCGGTGATCGCCACGATGCGGTCGACGCCGAAAGCGATATTCTTGGTGCCAAGGAATGCCAGCGCGGTGCCCGCTTCCAACTCAGCACCGATGGCTTCGGCGTCAAAACAGTCAAACCAACCCGGCGCGATACGTGGCTCTGCGCCTTCATAGGCCACATAGGTCTCGGTCAGCAGCGAATGGCTCATATCGGTGGTAAAACACGCGCGGTAGCGAATGGGCGAGCTGTCTGCGTCAATCGCCTGAAACCCGTCAAAGAGGATCGTCTCAGGCAGGTCCGTCGCAACGCTGACAAGTTGCACGGCATCTTCGGTCGGCTGCACCTCTTCGTAGAATGCGTAGACTTGCAGATAATACATGCCGAAGCCGGCAAAAAGCGCTGAAACCACGAGAAGCCCCGCCAAAAATTTACCCATGCTCATGTTGGTACATGCCCGCCCGCCCCGGTCTGCACAAAGGCATCTGCGCAGGCTTTGGCCAGCGCGCGTACGCGGCCAATATAGGCCTGCCGTTCGGTCACAGAAATCACGCCGCGCGCGTCGAGCAAGTTGAAGATATGGGACGCCTTGATGCATTGATCATAGGCGGGATGCGCCATGATGATGCGCTGGCCGGTCTTCGGGTCATCATGCTCCTGCGCAAGGATCGCCGCGCATTCCGCTTCGGCTTCCTCGAAATGCCGTAGCAGAACGTCGGTATTGGCCACGTCGAAATTCCAGCGCGAGTATTCCTGCTCTGTCTGCCTGAACACATCCCCATAGCTAAGCGGAATGGGCGACTGCGGATCATTATATGGCATGTCCATCACATGATCTGTGCCCAGCACATACATCGCCAGACGCTCAAGCCCATAGGTCAACTCGCCGGAGACGGGCGCGCAATCATGGCCGCCAACCTGTTGGAAATAGGTGAACTGGCTGACTTCCATACCGTCGCACCAGACCTCCCAGCCCAGACCCCAGGCGCCCAGCGTCGGGCTTTCCCAGTCGTCTTCCACAAAGCGGATGTCATGCATCTCGGCATCAATACCGATGGCCTCAAGCGAGCCGAGATAGAGCTCTTGCAGATCCGGTGGGCTGGGTTTGATCAGCACCTGATACTGGTAATAATGCTGCAAGCGGTTCGGGTTCTCGCCATAGCGCCCATCTGTGGGTCGGCGCGAGGGCTGCACATAGGCCGCCGCCCAGGGTTTCGAGCCGAGCGAACGCAGCGTAGTGGCCGGGTGAAAGGTACCCGCACCCACTTCCATGTCATAAGGCTGCATCACAGCGCAGCCATGCGCCGCCCAATAGCCCTGCAATCGCAGGATAATCTCTTGAAATGACTTGGGTTTTTCGGAATTCATGGTCGCTTGCGCCTTGCGTCTGATTCAGCCCCATTGCTGCGCGCCCCTGTTAGCCCCTTGGCCCGCGCGGGTCAATCAATCAACATATGGGATAATTCCGCAGAATTGATCGCATATCCTGTGGACAGGGCCCGGAAAATTGCTCAAAACCTGTGATCAACACTGCATATTTTGTCGGCATCCTGCAGGTCTTATCCGCCTGCAATCCGACGGACCCGATTTGAGGCACTACATGACGCGACTTTTCTTTTTGGTATTCCTCGCTTTGACGACCTTGCTCCGCCCGGCGTTTGCCCAGCAAACCGCTTGGGTTCAGGTCGAAGCCCAGCCGAGCCTCGCTGCAGCAGAAGCACGGGCCCGTGTTTATGCCACATCAATTGCTGACGTGAACGGGTTCTCGCTTGGTGGTGGCTGGTATGCGGTGGCGCTTGGGCCCTATACGCAGCCAGATGCGGAAGCGCTGCTGATCCAGCTGCGCAACCAGCGCCGCATTCCCCGCGACAGCTTCATCGCCTTCACAGGCTCGTTTCGCGACCAATTCTGGCCGATTGGCGCGAATCTGCTGAACGTCGCCCCGCGCGAGGCCCCTGTTCAGACCGATGTTCAAAACGACACGCAGATCGCCCAGGCCCAGACCGAAACCGCAGTTCAGCCAGAGCCGGAACCGGAGCCATCTGATGAAACCCCGCGCGAAGCGCGCGCTTCGGAAAACCGTCTTAGCCGCGACGAAAAGAAGGAGCTGCAGATCATGCTGCAATGGGCCGGTTTCTACAATGCGGCCATCGACGGGGCCTTTGGGCGCGGCACCCGCAACTCCCTGCGCGCCTGGCAGGAGGCGAACAACTATGAACCGACCGGCGTTCTGACCACGTTGCAGCGGGCCGCACTGAAGGAGCAGTACAACGCCGTTCTTGCAGGTCTTGACCTCAATATCATGGAGGACACGGCCTCTGGCATCGAGATTGCTGTGCCCCTGGGGGTTGTCGCCTTTGACCGCCATGAATCACCCTTTGCTCATTTTGAACCGACCGGCAGCGTGCCCGACGCCAGGGTGCTGCTGATCAGCCAGCAGGGCGATCAGAACACGCTCTTTGGCCTTTACGAAATCATGCAGACGCTGGAGATCGTCCCACAATCGGGCGAACGCAGGCGGGATCGCAACAGCTTCACCTTGGTCGGCCAGAATGACCGGATCATTTCCTATACGGAGGCCCGGTTGGATCAGGGGCAGGTCAAGGGCTTTACACTGGTCTGGCCCACGGGCGACGAAGAAAGGCGCACGAGGCTTCTGGATGAAATGCGCAAGAGTTTTGCGCGCATTGATGGGGTGCTTGATCCCACCGCAGGCATGGATGAGCTGCAATCGATTGATCTTGTCTCAGGCCTGCGAATCCGAACGCCGAAAATCTCGCGCAGCGGCTTTTTCGTCAACGGAAGCGGGGCAACGCTGACGGCGCTGGAAGCGGTGCAAAGCTGCGGGCGGATCACGCTGGACGGCGATTATGATGCGACGATCATGGCCGTTGATGAAGCTGTCGGAGTGGCGATCCTGCAACCGACTGAAACGCTGGCACCGGCCAATGTCGCGCGGCTGCGCGCTGGCAACGCCCGGCTGAAAAGCGAAGTGGCGGTCGCGGGCTATCCCTTTGAAGGAGCGCTCAGCGCGCCGACGCTGACATTCGGCACCTTTGCGGATGTGAAGGGATTGGGCGGCGAAACGACGATCCACCGGCTCGATATGACTGCGATGCCCGGCGATGTGGGCGGCCCGGTGCTGGATCGCACAGGCGCCACCATCGGTATGCTGGCCCCTGCCGATGTGACAGGGCGCACCCTGCCTGCGGGCGTCGGCTTTTCCGTGCCTAGCGATGTCATCGCAGATCTGCTTGGCCAGGCGGGTGTGACGGCAAGCATGGCAACCAGCACCACAGCTCTGGCGTCGGAGGATCTGGCTGCGATCGCGGCGGACATGACTGTTCTGGTCAGCTGCTGGGAATAGCATCCTGATGCCTCCCCGCGTACATGGAAAACACGGGGGGGCGGCAATATCTCAGATCAACACGTCGCTTTGCAGATGCACAATCACCGGCTGATCTGCGGCAAACGCCTGCGTCAACGCCGGGCCGATGTCGGCCAGCGAACGGGGCGCGACGTATCCGGCGCCGTAAGCCTCGGCCAGAACGGCAAATGACGGGTTTCGGGCAACCACCGCATTGGGCGCGATCTGACTGCGCACCATGGCTTCCTCGATCTCTTTCAGCTTGCCATTGTCCCACAGGATAATTGGCAGGCTGCCGCCAAGCTCGACCGCTGTGCCCAGTTCCTGCACCGTATATTGAAAACCGTAATCCCCAGCGATGGCGCAGACGGGTGCGTCGCCGCGCGCCAGCTTGCCACCGATGGCGGCAGGCAACGCATAGCCCAGCGTGCCAAACCCACAAGGATGGTGCCACAGACCCGGCCCCGGCATGTCCCAGACCTCCTTGGCGGCATAGGCGAACTGGGTCATGTCCGAGTAGATCGTCGCGTCGTCCGGCATTACGGCCTGAACCGCCTCAATCACCGGCAGCAAACCAGGCCGTTCGGCATCAATCTCTGCCCGCCATTCTGCGCGTTTTGCAGCGACATATGCCACGTCCCAGCAGGGTTCGCGATCATCGACACGCGCCGGGATCGCGATGCTCATCGCGCGCAGGAAAGCGCCCGCGTCACCAAGTAGCGGTATGTCATCAGCCTTCGCGCCGCCCAGCACTTCGGCATCAATGTCCACCCGGATCATCGGACAGCGATGGCCCAGATCATCGCGCCAAAGATCAACCTCAGAGAGTTCAGTGCCCACCGCAATGATCAGGTCAGCGTCTGCACATACTGCGGCACTGCCCGGTCGCGCCAGCATAGAGCCGAAAGACAGCGCAGCCCCGTCCGGCACAATCCCGCGCCCGGCATAGGTCGTGAAGGCAGCCGCCCCCGTCATACGCAGCAGATCACCCACAACATCCGCGCCGCCCACCGCGCCGCCGCCGAAGATAAAGAGTGGCTTTTGCGCGCTCAGGATCGCGCCAATCGCGCGGGTCAGATCCGTGTGCGAGACCTGCGGCAGGCTGGCATGCGGCGCACGCGTGGGCGCATCCGGTGACATGGTGCCCGCCATGGCGATCGGCACCTGCATGTACTTGGGACGAGACCGCGCCGTTCGAAACTCGGCAAAAGCGCGATCAATCAAGCTATACGCCTCACCCGCGCTGCGCGGTTCTTCCGCCCAATCGCAGGCAGACAACGCCGAAAGACGCTGATCCCGCATCTGGTGCAACTGTCCACGCGTTGCGGCTGTTTCGTCCAGACAAGAGGCAATGGCCAGAACCGGCACGCTGTCAGAATAAGCCTGCCCCAATCCGGTCAGCGCATTGGTCACCCCCGGACCGGTGATCGTGTAGCATACGCCGGGCTTGCCGGAGGCCCGTGCATACCCGTCCGCCATAAAGGCCGCACCGCCTTCATGGCGCGCCAGAACGTGGGTGATCCCCGCCTCCTCGATACCGCGGTACATCTCGACGTTATGCACGCCGGGGATACCAAAGATCACATCAACGCCGCGTGCCTTCAACGCGTGGCTGATCCCCGCGCCAAGTGGTCTTTGTGCCATTTACGCTCTCCAAAATCTTAACGTGAGGATGGCGTAGACCGCCATCAGTTCCAGACGTCCGATAAGCATGCCGACAGCCAGCAACCATTTGGCAACGTCATTGAGCGTCGTGTAATTGCCGGCAGGTCCGATCCTGTCGCCCAGCCCCGGCCCGATGTTGGCCAGTGCTGCAGCCGACCCGCTGAGCGCCGTGATCAGATCCACCCCTGTCAGGCTTAGCGCGACTGCAAGCAAACCCATGGTGACAATAAAGAAGACGAAAAAGCTCATGACCGATCCAAGCACATCTTCGGATACGGGCCGTCCGTCATAACGGGGGGTGAATATCCCGTTGGGCGAGTGAATGCGCTGCACCTGCGTTTTGACCGAAGCAAACAGCAGCTGGTAGCGGAATATCTTGATCGAGCAGGCGGTTGAGCCAGCGCAGCCACCAATCAGACCGATGAAAAAGAACAGCGCAATCAGGAACGGACCCCAAAGCATGTAGTTGGTGCTGGCATATCCCGTGCCGGAGACAATCGAGACAATGTTGAACAGCGACTGACGCAAGGACGTCTCAAAGCTGCGATCCTGCCCAATGGTCAGAACTGCGCAGCAGATTGCAACCAGAACCGCTATGGTCGCGATGAACCCGCGTATCTGCGCGTCCTGCCACAAGGCATTCTGATTGCCGTTGATCAGCTGCACATAGCGCACGAAGGGCAAGGCGGCGAGGATCATGAAGATCGTGGCGGCGTATTCGATGGGGCCTGCAAAAAACCCGAACGACGCGTCATAGTTGGCAAAGCCGCCCGTGGCCACGGTGGTCATCGCATGCACGCTGGCATCAAAGGCATCCATGCCCAGCAGCAGATAGGTCAGGGCGCAAAGCAGCGTGATGCCAAGATAGATGTAGGAAAT
>JBCCUH010000131.1:0-6318 GCA_039197405.1 Pseudomonadota bacterium | reverse complement strand
TATCGTGGTGTCTATGACTTTGCTGATCCAGACAGTTCGGTCTTTGTGATTTCCACGGGGCAATCGGGGCATTTTCTGTCGCGGCACTATGATGATCTGGGCACGCTTTGGCGGCGTGGTGAGTATATTCCCATGTCATTGGACAGCGACCTGGCACGCGCGGCGAATGTCGGCATTACTGTGCTGACGCCGAGATAGCAGACTGCAAAGGCGTCGAATTTGCTGTGCAAATCCGATCCGTGCGTGGGGCGCTGCCCCTCGCGCTCCCCGAGGTATTTTCAGACCGAAGAAGGAGGGGCTGGGATCAGCCGTCGGCTGCGTCCGGATCTTTGTAGACGCCTTGCTCTTTGAGCGCATCCACGACTTCGGCGGGCATGTAGGTTTCGTCATGTTTGGCAAGAATCTCAGTGGCTTCAAAGACGCCGTTGATGTAGCGGCCCGTGCCGACCATGCCTTGGTTCTCTTCAAAGAGATCGGGTAGAACACCTTTGTAAACCACCGGCACCGTGGCGCCGCCATCAGTGACGGCAAAGCGCACTTCTTCGCCCTGACCGCGCACGATCGAGCCTTCCTCGACCAGACCACCGATGCGGAAAATCTCCGTCGGCTTGGGCGGCTCGGCAATGATCTGGCTGGGCGCGCGGAAGAAATTGATGCCATCGCGCATCGCGTAGCCGATCAGCACCGTGGACAGCGCAAGCGCTACTGCCGCCAGAGCGATCACCTGGATGCGGCGCTTTTTCTTCAGACCAGTCATTGCCATGACGCGACCTTTCCAATCAGGGGAAACAGGGGGCAAGCATCAGCCCCGCCGTTTCCTGCAGACCTAACATTAGATTGGCGTTCTGCAAGGCCTGCCCGCTGCTACCTTTTGTCAGGTTATCCAGCGCGGCAACGACGATTGCCCGGCCTGCAATTCGATCGCCGGTGACACCGAGATGGCAAAAGTTTGATCCACGCACATGATGCGTTGACGGGGTTTCGCCAAAGGGAAGCACTTCAATAAAGGGCTCATCGGCATATTGCGCAACGAGCGTCTCATGCACGGCCTGCGCCGAGCCAGATATATAACCCGTCGCCAGAATACCCCGGTTCGCCGGGATCAGATGCGGGGTGAACTGGATGCGCATATCGCGTCCTGCCAGCGCGCTGAATTCCTGATCGAACTCGCCCAGATGCCGGTGCGTGCCGCCAACGGCATAGGCGTTGGTGCCTTCGCTCAACTCGGCGTGCAGCAGGTTTTCCTTCAGACTGCGCCCGGCCCCGGAAACCGCGCATTTCAAGTCCAGTATGATGTCGTCCAGTCCGATCACCCCGGCGCTGATCAGGGGCCGCAACATGAATTGCCCGGTCGCAGCATTGCAGCCGGTTCCAGCCACAAGCCGCGCGCCGGTGATTTCAGCGCGGTAGAATTCGGTCAGGCCGTAAACTGCTTCGGTTTGAATGTCCCGAGCGCTGTGTTCGTTGCCATACCAGGCTTCGTAAGCCTCAGGATCGCGCAGGCGGAAATCGGCGCTGAGATCGACGATCTTCAGGTCCTTCGGCAAGGCCGCGATCACAGCCTGGCTGGTTTTATGCGGCAAGGCACAGAAAGCCAGATCGATGCCGGAGAAATCGATCTCGTCGATCTTGACGAGATCCGGCAGATCCAGATGGCGCAAATGCGGGAAGACAGTTGCAAGCGGTTGGCCTGCCTTGCGTTCACCCGAGAGCGCTTTGATCGTCAGATCTGGATGGGTGGCGATCAGCCGGATAAGTTCAGCGCCCGTGTAACCGGAGGCACCAAGAATTGCGATGGAATAGGTCATGTCAGATCGTTTCGAAACAGGTTGTTTTGCAGAGGGTCAGGAGGCATCAAATCTGATCTGTCGTCGCATGAATTGCGTCGCACGATCGCTGACACGCACCGGATCGCCCGTTGTCACAAAGCGGTTCGTCTTGCCGGAGCCGAGGAAATCCGGGCGTCTTTGCAAATAATCGGCAAGGCTTTCGGCCACCAGATTGGCTTGCGAATAGACGGCGACATCCTCGCCCAGTGCAGCTTGAAACTGCTCTTGCATCAACGGGTAATGCGTACAGCCCAGGATGGCCGCCTGTGGCGCGGGCATTTTGCGTTTGAGCGCCTCTACATGGCTGCGTACCAGGGCCTCGGCAAGGATCATGTCGCCTTCCTCAATGGCGTCCACGACGCCGCCGCAGGCCTGCGCTTCGACGTCAACGCCGATGGCGCGGAAGGCAAGCTCGCGCTGGAAGGCGCGGCTGGCCACTGTAGCGGGCGTTGCAAAGAGCGCCACTTCGCGTATGCCGACCTCACGCGGGGGCGAATTGTCCCCCCACTGGCGTTTTGTCAGCGCCTCGATAAGCGGCACGAAGACACCGAGCACCCGCTTGCCTTGCGGAACGCCCGCTTCCTGCATCCGGCGCAGCGCCGCCGCAGAGGCGGTGTTGCACGCCAGGATCACCAGATCGCATCCGTTGTCCCAGAGGTATTCCACCGCCGATTTCGTCAGCTGGTAAATGTCATCGGCATTGCGCACGCCATAGGGCGCATGCGCGCTGTCCGCGAAATAGACCAGTGGGACATCCGGAAGGCGTTCGCGCACAGCGCCATGCACCGTTAAGCCGCCCAATCCACTATCGAAAATACCAACTGCCATGATGCGCTTTCCTTTGCCCCGGCTATAGGACTTTGCAACCTTGCGCGCAACCAGCGCGAACGCGGCCTGAAGTCTCATGCCCCGCGTTGCGCGCCAAGGCCCGGATGCGTCTTACTCTGCGGCGCGAGACATTTCGGGGCCACCTGCACGAATGACCGCCAGCAACTCTTCACGGCGCTTGGCCGCTTTACGTTCGTTGGCTTCTTTCACGGGTCCAAAGCCGCGTATGTCCAGCGGCAATCGGGCCAGGGCGCAAAGAGCATCGCGGGTATTGTCATCGGCTGTCGGGAGCACTTCGGCCATATCCGTTTCGTACTGTTTGATCAGGGCACGCTCCATCCTGCGTTCGACGGTGCGCCCGAAGATATCCAAGGGTGTGCCGCGCAGGCGTTTCAGCCGTGCCAGAAGCCGGAAAAGCCGCATAATGGATGGGCCATATTGCTTTTTCACAGGCCTGCCATCCGCACCCGTCTTGCTGAAAATCGGCGGCGCCAGATGGAACGACAGCTTGAGATCCCCTTCGAAGAGCGCCTCGGCCTTCTCCGCTGTCGACAGATGCAGCCGTGCAACCTCATATTCGTCCTTGTAGGCCAGAAGCTTGTGATACCCCAAGGCAACCGCGTCTTTCAGATCATCGCCTTTCGCGCGATCCACCATCTTTTTGTACCGTTTCGCCAGACGTTTGCTTTGATAGGCTGTCAGATGATCCATGCGATAGGCGATGCGATCATCCAGTGTTTTCGGCAGCTCCACAACATTCGGTGTCACCAGCCGCTCTGCGTCAGCGGGATGCAGCACGGCCCACCGCCCGATGTCGAAGGCGCGCAGGTTTTTCTCGACAACCGCACCATTGAGACGGATCGCCTCGCGAATGGCATCCAGGCTGAGAGGGATCAGACCCCGTTGCCAGGCACCGCCGAACACCAGCATGTTGGAAAAGATCGCATCACCCAGCGTGGCCAGCGCCAGATCGGAGGCGTCAAAAAGATCCACCCGGTCGCGCAACCGCGCCTCCAACGACAGCCTCAATTGTTCGCTGTGCAGTTTGAATTCGGTGTTGCGGGTGAAATCTCCGGTGATGATCTCGTGGGAATTGACCACCGCCCCGGTTTGCCCCTCGCGCGTCAAACCAAGGGTGGCAGCGCCTGCGCTGACCACAAGATCGCCGCCGATCAGCGCATGCGCCTCGCCCGTGGCCACGCGGATCGCGCTGATGTCTTCAGGCCTGTTTGCCAGACGGCAGTGAATATGGACCGCCCCGCCTTTTTGCGCGAGACCGGCCATTTCCATCATGCCCGCACCTTTGCCATCAATTTGCGCCGCTTGCGCCAACACCGCTCCGATGGTCACAACGCCGGTGCCACCCACACCGGTGATCACCACATTATGCGTGCCCTTGATAGCGGGCAAATCCGGCACTGGCAGATCAGGTAGATCGAGCGCAGCTGTTGCCGCTTTTTTCACTGTGCCGCCTTCCACAGTCACGAAAGAGGGGCAAAACCCTTTCAGGCAGGAAAAATCCTTGTTGCAAGACGATTGATCAATGGCGCGCTTGCGGCCCAGCTCGGTCTCAGCGGGAACGATGGAGACGCAGTTGGATTGCACCCCGCAATCGCCGCAGCCTTCGCAGACATCGGTGTTTATGAACACGCGGCGATCGGGGTCTGGGAAGGTGCCACGCTTGCGGCGGCGGCGTTTTTCGGCAGCACAGGTCTGGATGTATAGGATGACCGACACGCCCTCGGTCTTGGCCATTTCTTCCTGCACGGCGGGCAACTCGGCGCGTTCATGCAAAGGCAGGCCATTGAAATCACCCGCCTGCACATCCTCCTTCTCATCATAGACGACAGCGATGTTGGATATCCCCATCGCCCGCACCTCGCGCGCGATGCGTGCAGCGCTCAATCCGCCGTCATTGCTCTGCCCGCCGGTCATCGCAACCGCGTCGTTGTAGAGGATCTTGTAAGTCATCGTGGTGCCAGCCGCGTGGGCCGCGCGAATGGCCTGAATGCCAGAGTGATTGTAGGTGCCGTCCCCTAGATTCTGAAACACATGTTTGCGCGTGCTGAACGGCGCCTCGCCGATCCAGTTTGCACCCTCCCCGCCCATATGGGTGAAGCCCAGCGTTTCGCGGTCCATCCATTGAACCATGAAGTGACAGCCGATCCCTGCATAGGCGCGTGATCCTTCGGGCACTTTGGTCGAAGAGTTATGCGGGCAGCCAGAGCAGAAATACGGCAGCCGCGCAGCCAGCTCCGGCGCGTTGTCGGCGCGGCGCGCAGCATCCAGCGCCGCCATGCCCGCCTTGATGCCGTCAGTGCCGCAACCTTCGTCCTGCAGGATCGCGCCGATGTTTTCCGCAATCATCACCGGATCAAGCGCGCCCCGGACCGGGAACAACTCTTGACCTTCGCGCCGCTCGCCATAAACGCGCCTGCCGCGCCGGTCATCAAAGATCGCTTCCTTGACCTGCACCTCGATCAGCTTGCGCTTCTCCTCGACCACGACAATCAAATCCAGCCCCTCGGACCAGTCATGAAAGCTTTCCATATCCAAAGGCCAGGTTTGCGCGACCTTATAGGTGGTGATCCCCAGACGCTCGGCCTCCTCTGCATCGAGGTTCAAAAGTGACAGCGCATGGGTCAGATCCAGCCAGTTCTTGCCCGCCGCCACCAGACCGATCCGCGCGCCGGGTTTACCCCAGACCCGTTTGTCGATCTTGTTGGCCCGCGCGAATGCCTCTGCCGCGTGGCGCTTGTAGTCCAAAAGCCGTGCTTCTTGCGCGTGGCGGTCATCCACCAGACGGATATTGAGCCCGCCTTCGGGCATGTCAAACTGCGGAGCAACGAATGACAGCCGATGCGGATCGCCATTGACCACCGATGTGACTTCAACGGTGTCTTTCATTGTCTTCAGACCCACCCAGACACCGGCAAACCGCGACAGGGCCAAACCGTAAAGACCCAGATCAAGGATCTCCTGAACGCCCGCCGGGCTGACCACCGGCATATAGGCATCGATCAGGGCAAACTCGGATTGATGCAGCACGGTGGAGGATTCTCCGGTGTGATCATCCCCCATGGCCATCAGGACACCGCCGTGTTTCGAGGTGCCAGCCATATTGGCGTGGCGCATCACATCGCCGGTGCGGTCCACGCCGGGGCCTTTGCCGTACCAAAGGCCAAACACCCCGTCAAAACGCCCTTCCCCGCGCAACTCCGCCTGCTGACTGCCCCAAAGCGCGGTTGCTGCCAGATCTTCGTTCAACCCTTCCTCAAAACGGATATCGGACGCAGACAGGAATTTTTCGGCGCGGCGCATCTGAAAATCCACCGCCCCCAGGGGCGAGCCGCGATAGCCGGTGACATAGCCAGCCGTGTTCAGCCCAGCCTGCGCATCGCGCGCCTTTTGCATCAGCATCAGCCTGACCAGCGCCTGCGTGCCATTCATCAGAACTGGAGATTTCTTCAGATCGAAACGATCGTTCAACGACGTTTTTTGCACTGTCATGCGATGTCTCCTCCCAGACGGCGCCAAAGGGCGCAATCACCGCGCATCTCTGCTGCAATAACTTAGCATGATATTAGGTCATAATTACTGACCTGCATAGGCTTTTCTCCGGCAATTTTGCCCGGCCTCATAGACAGCGCGCCAGCTATGC
>JBCCUH010000130.1:0-6354 GCA_039197405.1 Pseudomonadota bacterium | reverse complement strand
GTAAGATCGAAGTCCTCGATCTTTTCCAGAAACAGCTCGCGGGTGGGAAAGGCAATCAGAGAAAGCTCGGTCACCGGAACGCCATCCTGTTTTTCAGGCGGACGCAGGATGGTGAAATGCACCAGATCGACCGAGCTGTCGGATTTCAGTAGGTTGCGCCAGGTGCGCCCGCCGGGATGCGGCTCGCCCGACACCAGCAGCACGCGCAGCCGGTCGCGCACCCCGTTCATTTGCACAAGCGCGGTGTTGTTGCGATCGGTGAGCTCGCCCGCCGCTTCGGGCACGGAGAACTGGATCACGTTGCGCCCACCATGGGGCAGGGTGACGGGCAGTTCGATGTCGCGGCCTATGGGCACTTCGAAGCGTTGCGGCGTCTCGCCATCGATGGAGATATCGAGCGGGGCAAAGGCCATGCCGGGCGGCACTGCGCCGGTATCCTCGATGCGCAGGGTCAGCGTGACAGGCTCGCCCAGAATGGCGAACGCAGGCGCGCCGGTGACGATCAGCCGGCGATCCCAGTCACTGTCCTGGCCGCTGAGCAGCAGGTGCAGCGGAGCCGACATGTCCGGTGCGCGTTCCAGATCATGAACGCGGCCATCGGACAGCAAAAACACCCCGGCGATGCGCGCGCGCGGCAGCTCTGCCAGTGCGTCGTCAAGAGCGGTCAGAAGCTGGGTGCCTGCATCGCCTTGCCCATCGGGCACAGGGATGCGTACCACCTCCGTGCCGCCCCGCGCCTCAAGCTCGGCCTGCAGCGCGTCTGCGGCAGCGGCGGTGGTGTCTGCGCGTTGTGCCAGTTTTTGCGAGGCGGTTTCGTCGACCAGCATCAGGACGATGTCAGACAGCGCCCCGCGTTCTTCGTTCTGCAAGGCGGGTCCGGCGAGGGCCGCAATGACCACAGCCCCGGCCAACCCGCGCAGCCAGGCACCGGTCAGTCCGCGCCAGAGCGCCAGCGCGAGACCGGCAAGGACAACCACAGCGGCTGCGATCAGCAGCGGCATGGGAACAAGCGGATCGAACACGATTGTCTGGGTCATTGGCCGAGCCTGTCGAGCAGAGCGGGCACATGCACCTGATCGGATTTGTAATTGCCGGTCAGCACATGCATCACCAGATTGACGCCAAAACGATAGGCCAACTCGCGCTGGCGCTCACCGGCAAAGCCGCGTCCGACGGGGAACATGGCGTTGCCGCGCCGGTCCTTTGCCCAGGCTGCGGCCCAGTCGTTGCCGCCGATGACCACCGGGGTGACGCCATCATTGAGGTTGCGGAAGGGCATGCCTTCCACCTGCACCGCATCGCGCGGGGCCGCTTCAACCCAGACGTCGCGCGCCGCGTGGCGTCCGGGGAAATCCTGCAGCAAATAGAAGGTGCGGGTCAGAACGTGATCTGCGGGCAAAGGCTCCAGCGGCGGGATGTTCAACGGCGCGGCAAGGGCCTGCAGCTTGCGGCCATTGGGGCTTGAGCCGCCGAAGCGTGCGATATCCGCATCGCGTGTGTCAAAGAGGATCATGCCACCGGATCGCAGATAGCCGTTGAGCTTGGCATATGCCTCAGCGGAGGGTGTAGGCTGATCTGGGGTGACGGGCCAGTAAAGCAGCGGGTAGAAGGCCAGCTCGTCGCGTTCCAGATCAACGCCGATGGGATCGGTCGGCTCGACCGATGTGCGAAAGAGCAGCGTTTCAGAGAGGCCGCGCAGGCCAGCTTCGGCGGTGCGATCCACCTCGGCGTTGCGGGTGATGACATGGGCCAGCACCAGTTCGGAGGCCCCGTCCGGCACCTGTTGCGCCTCTGCCGTCTGCGCCAATGGCAGGCAGCTGAGGGCGAGAACGGCAGCCGCGCCGCGCAAACGCCCGGAGAGCGCCAGCGATGCAACGATATCAATCAGCAGCAGCATCAGCGCCAGGCTGAGCAGCAGCCCGCCCAGAGGCGTTTCGGGCAGTATCGTCAGCGGTTTGATGTCGGTGCCCGCAGGCCAGCTGGCGGCGGCCACCACGGTGTCAGGGCCAATCACGTTGCGGGCGATGCGGCGGCTGTCGCCTTCATAAACGCCGGGGCGTAGCGCGGGGCCAAGCGGTTTGGTCAAAAGATCCTTGCCATCAACGCCGGGCAGGTTGCCCGCGTCGCTGACGCGCCCGAAGCCGTCCAGCACCTGCACTGGTTGCCAGCTCGATCCGTCCAGATCGTCTGCGTCGGGCTGGGCCGCGAGGGAAGAAATGGCGAGCCGGTCCAGCATGCTGACGAACAGGCCCGACAGCGGCAGGCTGGACCATTCGGCATTGGCAGTGACGTGAAAGAGCACCACTTGCCCGTCGCCCAGCGGTTTGCGGGTGACCAGCGGCGTGCCGTCGCTGAGGGCGGCGATCACGCGGTCGGCCAGGGTTGGATCGGGCTGCGCCATGACCTGGCTAGAGACAGTGACGTCCCCAGGCAGCGGCAGGCCGAAAAACGGGCTGTCTTCGGTGAACGGCGCAAGGGATTTTGGCGTGCCCCAGCTCATCGCGCCACCAACGGTGCGCCCGCCTGCACGAAGGCGCACAGGCATCAGCGGATGTTCGTCGCCGCGGCTGATATCGCTGGCCGCAAGGCGCGGACCGGCGAAGCGCACGAGCATGCCGCCGGCGCGCACCCAGTCTTCCAGATCAGCAGCTTCCAAGGGCGCAAGGGTTGCGACATCGGCCAGGATCACCACGTCGGGGGCGGCGGGCAGTACTTCGTCCAGCGGGCCTTCCAGCAGATCGGCGGTGGGGGCCAGCGCCTGCCGGAGATAATGCAGCGGCGCCAGCAGTTCGAGACCTTCGCGATCCTCGCGTCCTGCAAAGAGCGCGACTTCCCGGCGGCGCAGGCTGTCATCGGAAAGGGTGATTGCCCCGGCAGAGCGCACCCCGGCGATGCGGGCATGGGTCAGGCGGGCGCGCAATTCAGCGGGCAGCGATTGCTCGGAGATGGCGGTGTCTGCGCCGCTGTCGAACTCAAGCTGGGCCTGCGCCAGAATGCGCGGTGTGCCGGACGGATCGCGGCCATGCAGCTCAACGGTGATGGCCTGCGCGGCATCCCTGGCGCTGCGCCGCGTCTCGACAATGGTGGCATTGCCTTCGCTGCGCAGGGGCGCAAGCGCGAGATGCGCAGGCGGATCCGACATGATGCGCACAGCCCCGCGCGACTGAAAAAGCGCCAGCAATTCGGCGCGATTGTCACGGGCCAGTTCGTCAGAGAACCAGACCGTGTCGAAGTCTCCCTCGGGCAGGAGCGGTTCGATCTGCGCCGCATCTGCCTGCGGTTGCCAGGGTTTTGGCGCGAGACCGGGCAGGATGGCGCGAATGTCGTTGGCCGATTGCAGCGAGACTTGCTGCGGCTCGGTCAGGGGCAGCAGCCCGGCGCGGCGATTGGCGCGGCTGGCGTCGATCAGCACCCGGTCCAGCACTTCGGTACGCTGGGTCCAGTTGGCAGCGCTGCCCCAGCTTGCATCCATCACGATTACCAGCGGGCCGCGTCCCAATTCCTCGCTGCGCGGATTGAGCACCGGCCCGGCCAGCCCGACGATCAGCGCGGCGATGGCCAGTGTGCGCAACAGCAGCAGCCACCATGGCGTGCGGTCGCTGACTTGATCGTCGTCCTTGAGACCGAGCAGTAGAACGACACCGGGAAAGATGCGCCGGATCGGTGCGGGCGGCACGGCGCGCAGGATGATCCAGAGGATCGGCAGCGCCACCAGAGCAGCCAGAAGCCAGGGCGTGGTGAATCCGATGGCGCCGATCATGTGCGTTTGCCCATTGCGCCATGAACCCAGAGCAAAGCGCTTTGCGCGGTGGCGTCCGTGTGATGGGTGTGAAACTGCCAACCGGTTGTGCTGCAAAGCGATTGCAGCGCGTCCTTGCGCGCCGCGAGCCGGTCCAGATAGCGGGATTTCAGCTCTGCCGCTTTCAGGGTTTCGTGGCGCAGGCTTTTCCCGGCGCTTTCAAAGATGGTGCGCCCGGAAAAGGGGAAGGCCTCTTCAGATGGGTCAAGCACTTGCAAGAGCGCGCCGCGCACGCCCCTGTCCGCTGCTTTGGTCAGCGCCGCTTCGATCTGCGCAAGATCGCCGAGGAAATCGGAAACGAAAAGCGCGCGGGCATGCGGGATCATGGCGCGGGCTTCGGGGGTGCCGTAGTCAGCGGTATCGGCCGTGCTGAGAAATTCGGCCAGCCGAAGGATCTGTGCGCGGCCCCTGCGCGGGGGCAGGGATGAGCCGGTCAGCCCGACCCGTTCGCCGCTTTTGATCAGCAAGATTGCCGTGGCCAGAGCGATGAGGCGCGCGCGCCCTGCCTTGTCGGGCAGGGTCTTGTCCGAGGTGAAGCGCATGGAGGCTGCGGTATCGACCCAGAGCATCACGCTTTGCGCGATCTGCCATTCGCGTTCGCGCACGAAGACCGCATCAGAGCGCGCTGATTTGCGCCAGTCGATCAGGCGGCGGCTGTCGCCGGACTGAACCGGGCGATATTGCCAGAAGTCATCCCCGGTGCCAGCGCGGCGACGGCCATGTTCACCCAGCAGGACGGTGCCTGCCAGATGATCGGCTTCGGCCAGTAGCGTGGGCAGGCGGGCGGCCTCGGCTTCGGCCTGCAAATGAAGGGGAAGCGGTTGGCTCACGCAGCGGCACCCACCTGGGTCATGGCGCCTGCGGTGTCGCTGATCAGATCGGCAAGGCTGTCGCCGCGTGCCCGGGCCGCGAAATTGAGCGCCATGCGGTGGCTGAGCACCGGACCGGCCATATCGAGGACATCTTCGGTGGAAGGCGCAAGGCGGCCATCCAGCAGCGCCTTGGCGCGCACAGTCAGCATCAGCGCCTGTGCGGCGCGCGGACCAGGACCCCAGGCAACAGAGTTTTTCACGCGCTCGTTTGCGTCCGCGTCTTCGGGGCGGAAAGCGCGCACCAGATCGAGAATGGATTCGACAACACTGTCGCCCACGGGCATCCGGCGCAGCAGGGTCTGGGCCGCCAGCAGCTCGTCTGCGGTGAAGACGGCATGCGCCGCTTCCTCGGTGGCGCCTGTGGTGGCGATCAGAATGTCGCGTTCAGTGTCGCGGTCCGGGTAGGGCACGTCAATCTGCACCAAGAAGCGGTCAAGTTGCGCTTCGGGCAGGGGGTAGGTGCCTTCCTGCTCAATCGGGTTTTGTGTGGCGAGCACATGGAAAGGCGCGGCGAGCTGGCGGTCCTGGCCTGCGACGGTGACCTGCCGTTCCTGCATGGCTTGCAGTAGCGCCGATTGCGTGCGCGGAGAGGCGCGGTTGATCTCATCGGCCATCAGAAGCTGGCAAAAGATCGGGCCATCAATGAATTTGAAGGCGCGCGATCCGTCAGCTCCGGTTTCCAGCACTTCAGATCCGAGAATATCCGCAGGCATCAGGTCTGGTGTGAACTGTACGCGGTTGCCATTGAGGCCCATGACAGTTGAGAGTGTTTCGACCAGCCGCGTCTTGCCAAGGCCGGGCAGGCCGATCAGCAGCGCGTGGCCGCCGCAGAGCATGGAGGCGAGGGTCAGTTCGACCACACGATCCTGGCCGATGAAGCGCTTGGTGATGGAGGTTTTCGCCTCGGCCAGCTTGCCGCCCAGATTTTCGATTTCGGCAACCAGATCTTCGGCATCCGTCATGACTTCTCTCCCTTGCGCATTACATGGCAATGCTATGAGACTATGCCGGTAGGAACAAATGGCAAAAACATGAGTGGACAAAATATCGTGACCCCGAACGCTGAAGGCATCGCGGCCTCTGCCAAGGCGGCTTCCAAAGGCAGGGGGCCTGCGCCCGTGCACCTGTGGAATCCACCCTTCTGCGGTGATCTGGATATGCGCATCGCCCGCGACGGGACGTGGTTTTACATGGGCACGCCGATCGGCAGGTTCGAGCTTGTTCGTCTGTTTTCGAGCATTCTGAAGCTGGAGGAGGGCAAGTATTTTCTGGTCACCCCTGTGGAGAAGGTGGGAATCACCGTGGATGACGCGCCCTTCGTGGCGGTGGATTTCGAAGTGGTTGACGAGGATTTGCGGTTTGAGACCAATGTGGGCGAGTTCGTTATGGCCGGGGCGGAGCATCCCATTCGGGTGGAGCGCGATGCGCACACCGGTGAGCCATCGCCTTATGTGATGGTGCGTTCGGGGCTGGAGGCGTTGATTGATCGCAAGAGTTTTTACCGGTTGGTGGACATCGGCGCGCATCATGAGGGCTGGTTCGGGCTTTGGTCCGGCGGGCAGTTCTTCCAGATTATCCCGTCAGGTGAGCTGAACGTGTGAACTTTTGGCAAATAGAGTGCTGCGCACGCCTGGGGAGCCTGACCTTATCGGTCAGGCGAATGGGGGGCGCTGCCCCCGTCTG
>JBCCUH010000129.1:0-6383 GCA_039197405.1 Pseudomonadota bacterium | reverse complement strand
GACGGCAGCTGGCATGTGAACCAATGGGCCAAGAAGGCGGTTCTGCTGGGCTTTCGCATAAAGGATATGGAACCGCACGAGGGTGGCCCGCAGGCTGGCGGCTGGTGGGACAAGGTCGACAACAAGTTCAAGGGATGGGGCGCAAACCAATGGCAGGCCGCGGGTTTCCGCGCGGTGCCCAATTGCGTGGTGCGCAAGTCGGCCTATGTGGCGCCGGGCGTGGTGCTGATGCCGTCTTTCGTGAACATCGGCGCCTATGTAGATGAAGGCACGATGGTCGATACATGGGCCACCGTCGGCTCTTGCGCGCAGATCGGCAAGAATGTGCATCTGTCGGGAGGCGTTGGCATCGGCGGCGTGCTGGAGCCGATGCAGGCAGGGCCGACCATCATCGAGGACAACTGCTTTATCGGGGCGCGTTCGGAAGTCGTGGAAGGCTGCATCGTGCGCGAAGGCTCGGTTCTGGGCATGGGCGTCTTTATCGGACAGTCCACCAAGATCGTGGATCGCGAGACCGGCGAAGTGATGTATGGCGAGGTGCCGCCCTATTCGGTTGTCGTTGCCGGCTCCATGCCGTCCAAGAATGGTATCAATCTTTACTGCGCGGTGATCGTGAAACGCGTGGACGAGCGCACGCGGTCAAAGACCGGCATCAACGAGTTGCTGCGCGATTGATGACAACCGGAGCATTCTGCGTTTAGATTGAAAGGGTTGAAGCGATTGCTTCAGCCCTTTTTCGTATCCGGGGACCGTCGCCATGCGCCTTTGCCTCATTGCCTTGCTGGTGCCGAGTTGCCTTGTGGCGCAGGGGTTTGATGGGCTGTATTTTCCTGAAGGCCAGCGCGGCTGGCTGTGCGATGAGGAGAGCCTGGGCCAGGATGGCGGTGCCCTTGCGATCAGGGAGCGCAAACTGATCGGGGTCGAGACCAGCTGCGCGCTGACCCGTCCGGTCAATGTGCGCGATATGGATGCGGTTCTATATGATCTGGACTGCACAGCAGAGGGCGAGCAGGCGACCGAACGGGCGTTGATCGCGCGCTCTGACACGGGCGTCATCATTCTGCGCGATGGCTTTGTGGCGCAGTGGCAAAAGTGCAGATAGATCGCTTTGGCGGAGCCCTGTCCGGTCAGAGCACGTTGACGGCTAAGGGATGCACGGTGACACTGGCGGATCATAAAATCACGGGGGCCGGCGATGCTGAGGGTTGCCAGCTATAACATACGAAAGGCCGTGGGGCTGGACTGGCGCCGGGATGCGGCGCGAATCGTCGATGTGCTGGGCGAGATCGACGCGGATATCGTCGTGCTGCAGGAGGCGGACAAACGGCTGGGCGCGCGCCCCGGAGTTCTCCCCGAGACGCTGCTTGACGAGCTTGGCTATCGTTTCATCGATTATGACAAGGATACCCCCAGCCATGGCTGGCACGGCAATGCGATGATCTATCGGCCGGACCGGTTTGATCTGTCCGCCAGCCGCAAGATCGACCTGCCCGCGCTGGAACCGCGCGGCTCGATCTCGGCCACATTCGGCCCTGCGTCCTTTGAAGTGCTGGGCGTGCATCTGGGGCTGACGCCGGGCACGCGGGAGAAACAGATCAGACATCTGGCGCGCTTTGTCGAGGCAGCCGACCACCCGGTGCTGATCGCAGGCGATTTCAACTCGACGCTGCCAAATCCGAAGATTGCCGAGAAATTCTCCAAATCGGTGCATGTTCTGACGCCCGGCCCCACGTTTCATGCCGCCAACCCCTTTGCCTCGCTGGATCGCTTCGTGCTGTCCGGTTTCGGCACCCCGGCGCAAAGCCATGTGCACCGCTCGAAATTGGCCAGACGCGCCTCTGATCACCTGCCTATCGTACTGGAGGTGCCGGTCACCAAGGCTGCGCAGACGCACATAGGCAAGGACGAAGAGGTGGAATAGCTTGCCCTTGCCCGCTTGCGGTGGGTAGAGCTTGGGACAAGCTAAGGTGGTGATGCCATGTTCTATGTCATTTTGGGTGCTGCGGCGATTGCCCTGCAACTTGTCGCCATCGTGTTCATCGTCCGCTCCATCCAGACCGCGCGCACCCCGCAAGGGGCGGTGGCCTGGGCGGCGTCGCTGTTCTTTTTACCTTTCATCGCCGTGCCGGTTTACATGTTTCTGGGCAGCTGGCGGTACCAGGGTTATGTGATCGCGCGGCGCAATGCCTGGGCGGTCATCGAGGGCATAAAGAACCAGAAGATGGTCTTTGGCGCGCCGCAGATGGATCCACGCGATATCGGGCCTTGTTTCGAGGGCATCGCGGGACTTCCGGTGGTGCGCGGCAATTCCATGACGCTGCTGCCCCATTGGCAGGAGGCCTTCGGCGCAATGTTCGCCGCCATCGAGGGGGCGAGCGATTATGTCTTGGTTCAGTTCTACATCATCAAGGATGACGCCTTGGGGCGCGAGCTGAAAGAGGTGCTGATCCGAGCCGCCATGCGCGGGGTGTCGGTGCGCGTTCTATATGACGCGGTGGGCAGCAAGGGGCTGTCGCAGTGCTATCTGGGCGATCTGAGCGAGGCGGGCATCGAGGCGCTGGACATCAACCGGCTGTTTGGGCCCCGCTCGCGGTTTCAGATCAACTTTCGCAATCACCGCAAAACCGTGGTGGTGGACGGGCGCATCGGCTTCACCGGCGGGTTCAACGTGGGCGATGAATATGCCGGGCGCGATCCCGAGTTTGGCAAGTGGCGCGACACCCATTGCGCGTTGCGAGGACCCATGGTGAGCCAGCTGCAACTGATCTTTGCCGAGGATTGGCACGGCGCCTGTGAGCAAGATCTCTCTGACCATCTGAACTGGGCAGCCGAACCTGATGAGGCAGATATGAACGGTGTGATCCTCGCAACCGGCCCAGCAGATGAGATGGACATGGGCGCCTATTATTTCTGCGCGATGATCCATGCGGCGCGCGAACGGCTGTGGATCGCAACGCCCTATCTGATCCCGGAAAACGATGTGATGGCGGCGCTCAAGGTGGCTGTGTTGCGCGGTGTCAAGGTGCGCATATTGCTGCCCAGACAGCCGGATCACTGGGCAACCTGGTTCGCCGCCTTTGCCTATTTCGATGAATTACGGGACGCGGGGATCGAGATCTGGCTGTATGACGACGGGTTCATGCATCAAAAGGTGATGCTGGTGGATGATCGTATCTGCTCTGTCGGGACGATGAATCTGGACAACCGGTCGTGCCGTTTGAACTTCGAGGCGACCGCAGTTGTCTTTGACAAGCGCGCGGCTGATGCCACGCATGACATGTTGCGCGCCGATTTCGACGCCGCCGAGCTGTTGCAGACGCGTCTTGCGAACCAGCCGCGCTATATCCGCTATGGCTCGCCGGTGGCGCGCTTATTCGCTCCGCTTCTCTAGGTGCTCTTGCGCTTTTGGGGCTGCTCCGATGCAGTCTGACAATCGCGTCAGATCGGCGCTGACACGCGTGGAATAGGCGCGCAGAAACACCTTCAGGCCGCTGTGCACAAAGCCTTGCAACTCGTCCTCTGAATAGGTGATCGCCGGATCATGCAGCGCGCGAGTGCGCGGGGCGGACAGCACCAACCCCCATAGATCTTCAGCCGCCATCCGCGCATCGTCGAATGACAGATGGCCCGCAGTCTGCCGGGCTGCAAGATACTGCGTGATATCGTCCAGCAGCTTGTCGGGACCGGCCGCCTGATAGGCGCGGCCGATCTCGGGGAACCGCTGCGCCTCGCCGATGATCAGCCGTGCCAGCGACAGCATGTCAGGGCGCATCACCGTGCGCGCATAGCCCATACAGAACCGATAAAGCTGTGCGACCATATCGCCGTCGGCTGGCAGATCGATAGCCAGGGCCATCTGCAATCGTTTGCTCTGCATCATCGCATCAAAAAGTGCAGTCTTGTTGTCGAAATACTGATAGAGCGTCGGCTTGGATATGCCCGCACTCAGGGCCACCGCCTCCATCGTCGCGCCTGAAAACCCGGCTTGGGAAAACACCTCAAGCGCGGCTTTGAGGATCGCCGTCTCGCGGGCGATGCGATTGAGCTTGCGCCGGGGTATCTGGGGTATCTGGGGCATTTGCGTCATTGGGTCCACCTGTTGAGGAACTCCCCAAGCACGCGGTTGACCTGCTGCGGGTTCTCCAGATTGCACACATGCCCCGCGCCGCTGATCTCTTCAAACCGGACATCCGGCGTTGGCGCATCCTGCCAGATGCGATTGGCGACGCTGCGGATCTCTTCAGGCGGGGCCAGACGATCATGGGCGCCAGTCATCATCAGGACCGGCACCTGCAGCTTGCGGAAGTCGAACCGCCCAGGCGGTGACGTGAAACAGCGCAGTGCATCGCGATAGCTGCGCGCGGGAATGGCAGCCATGGAGGCGGTCAACGTCCGGCGCAGATCCTCACTGGCGTTTGGCCCCGCGATCACATCCACGACAGCAGGGGCGAAATCGGCGGGCGTCATGCCCTCTGCCAGCGGCACTTCGCGGCTTTGCAAAAAGGCGCGGCGCTCTGCCTCGCTGGCTTCCGACATGCCGGTGCAGCCACCGGCGAGCACAAGGGCCTGCAGGCTGCCGGGATGTTGCAAGGCGAAATCGGTTGCGATCCATGCGCCGTAAGACAGACCGCAGAGGATCAATGGCGGATCACCGAAGGCCTGTTTGACCGCCAGAATGTCAGCGAAATAATCCCGTAGCGTGGATTGCGCTGGCCCTGGCGCGCTGCCGCCATAACCGCGCAGATCCAGCGCAACGCAGGTGGCCTGGGTGCCAAGCACTGCCAGTTGCCCGGCCCAGTTTTCCTTTTGCCCGCCGATCCCATGCAGGAAGAGGCACAGCGGACCTAAGATGCGCGGCGTGCTGAGCAGGGACAAGCGCACGGGAGCCGAGATCGTGCTTTCAGAGAGTTGGCCCCGAGGCGATGGCTGCGGGGGGGCACCAGTTTGCGGGACGCGGGCATCCGGCAAAGCATCCAGCCCGGCCTGAAAGATCGTCTCTGTGCCACTGGCAATCTCGCGGGCGCGGGCTGGCTCTGCCTCGATCTCTGCCTGCCAGCGAACCTCGCATGACGCGCCTGTGCCGCTGACCGACAGGCGCGCCTCATAGCGCGCGGCGCCTGCGATCCCCTCCAGATGCGTATAGCGCAGCGCGCGGTCGCTATCGGATAGCCAGGTCAGCCGTTCGCGGTAAAGCGTCGGATCGCCTGAGGTGGTAAAGGCGCGAACGGTGCCGCCCTGCTCTGCCCGCATGCCCGCCACCATCGGATGCCAGGGTTCGCAAAAGGCACGCAGGATACGCCATGCGTGATCGGCTGGCATGGCAAGGGTGCGTGTGACATCCACCTTGGCAAGAGCCATGTGATCACCTCACGGCTGCTGGCCGGTCCGAGCCGCTGCCGCGCCACAAAGAGGTGCGCGCGCCATTCTCGTCGCCCGGCACATTGTCCAGCTCCTCCACATCGTAAAGCGCCAGAACGGACATGTAATCTTCCATGATTTCCGAAGTATAGGGCAACATCAACGCGCCGCAGCGGCTGTCACGGTAGATACGTTCCAGCGGCAGGGATTTGAGCATCGACTGCCCGCCACAGGTGCGGATCGCCAGTGCGGCGATCTCCTGCGCGCCTTCCATCACGTTGTATTGTGCAGCGTACATGCGCAGCACCTCTGCCTGGCTGGGGAAGCCCCTGGCCTCCATGAACGCCTGCCACCAAAGCGCGCGCATACCCGCAAGGCGCGCATACATCTGCCCGACCGCCAGACGTTTGGTGGTGAACATGCGCCGGTCTGCAGGCGGCTGGCCCGGCACCTCGCCGCGCAGGTAAGCGACGGTAAAATCATAAGCCGCCTGCGCCACGCCCATATAGGTGGGAGAGAGCGTTGCCATCATATGCGGCCAGTGTGGCAGGGTCTTGATGAAGATGCCGCGCGGCATCATCAGATCGTCCTCGCTGACAAAGACGTCTTTCAGGATCAGATCGCGGCTGTTGGTGCCGCGCATGCCGAGCGGATCCCAGTCGCCTCTGACCTCAAGACCAGGCGCATCCTTGTGTACGACGAAGATCATCGTGTCCTCGTGGCGCGGCTCTGTGCCCTCAAAAATCTCGGTGCAGACGATGGAATAGTAATCGCAGTAACCTGCGAGCGAGGCGAACTTCTTGAAACCATTGATCTTCCAGCCGCCATCAACCTTGTGGCACTGGGTCTGCGCGGGTTTGGACGTCCAGTTCTGGCCCGCCTCGGAGATGGGTTGCGAATAAATCCCCTGCTCTTTCACCGCGCGTTTGAACTGACGTTCGCGCAGGGGCGCGAAAGCGGCACGTTCTTCGTCGGTCAAATGGGGCATTTCATACATGAAGCGAGACCACATCATCGACGAATTG
>JBCCUH010000128.1:0-6411 GCA_039197405.1 Pseudomonadota bacterium | reverse complement strand
CGGTTGTCGTCGACGGTGACAAGGTGCTGAGCCCGGGTGGCCTTCGCCATCAGGATGAAGCAGTGCGCCACAAGATGCTGGACGCTTTGGGTGATCTGGCCTTGGCCGGGGCACCTTTGCTGGGACGCTATACAGGCGTGCGGGCAGGGCATGCGATGACCAATCATCTGCTGCGCAAGCTTTTCTCTGACCCGGACAACTATGAAATCGTCGAGTGCGATGATGCGATCATCTCGCGTCTGCCCGGTACTGGGGTCACGCGCAGCGAGATGCCAGCGCTGGCCTGAGGCCTTGGGTGCGCCGCAACCGGGCGCCCCGTAATCACATGTTCTTCAGATTCTCGGCGAATTCGAAATGCTCACAAGGTTTTGGGGCATTTGCATTTTCCAACCGCAGATTATGTGCTAGGACCGAGTTGAAAACGGGGATACAACCCCGTGACAGGTTCTTTCAAGGTGGTGCTATGGCCGGGCCCAACGCGCGCAAAACGCTGACCGCAGCTTTGCTGGTTTCCTTTACGCTTGCCGGCTGTGGCGGCGGTGGCGGGGTGTCCCGTTTTCTTGGTGGCCAGCCGGATGTGCCGCTGGAAACCTACACGGCTGAGCAGATTTTCGAGCGCGGCGAATTCGAGCTTGAGCGCAAGCGAGAAGATGATGCGGCCTTTTACTTCGGCGAGGTCGAGCGGCTTTATCCCTATTCTGAGATGGCCAAACGCGCGCTGATCATGCAGGCCTTCGCCTATCATCGGGACAAGGATTACGCCAACTCGCGGTCCTCCGCGCAGCGTTTCATTGATGTGTATCCCACCGATGACGATGCAGCCTATGCGCAGTACCTGTTGGCGCTGAGCTATTATGACCAGATCGAGGATGTGGGCCGTGATCAGGGGCTGACGTTCCAGGCACTGCAAGGGCTGCGCACGGTGATCGAGCGTTACCCGGACAGCGAATATGCGCGTTCAGCCGTGCTGAAGTTCGATCTGGCCTTTGACCATTTGGCGGGCAAGGAGATGGAAATCGGGCGGTATTATCTCAAGCGGGATCATTTTACCGCTGCGGTGAACCGGTTCCGGGTCGTCGTCGAGGATTTCCAGACCACGACGCATACGCCCGAAGCGTTGCACCGTCTGGTCGAGGCGTATCTGTCACTGGGCTTCACGCAAGAAGCGCAGACCGCAGGGGCCATTCTGGGTCACAACTTCAGGGGCACCGACTGGTATGAGGACAGCTTCAAGCTGCTGACTGGTCGTGGGCTTGAACTGGAAGCGGCGGGCGACAGTTGGCTGCGTCAGATTTACCGTCAGATGATACAGGGCAAGTGGCTCTGACAGATAGTCCGGCGGGCGGTCTCGCCCGCTTTTGAGGCAGGGCCGATGCTGCGCACCCTAGATATCCGAGACATACTGATCATTGATCATCTCGATCTGGCCTTTCAGCCGGGGCTGAATGTGCTGACCGGGGAAACCGGTGCGGGCAAATCCATTCTGCTTGATTCGCTTGGGTTCGTGCTGGGATGGCGCGGACGCGCTGAACTGGTCCGGCAGGGCGCGGCGCAAGGCGAGGTTACGGCGGTCTTTGATCTGCCAATGACGCATCCGGCGCAGGCGATCCTGTCAGAAGCGGGCCTGCCCGGCGGAGAGGAGTTGATCCTGCGCCGCGTGAACAGCCGCGACGGGCGCAAGACCGCTTGGGTCAATGACCGGCGCTGTTCGGGCGAGGTGCTGCGGTCGCTGTCTGACACATTGGTGGAACTGCACGGCCAGCACGATGATCGCGGCTTGCTGGATCCCAAAGGGCATCTGGATCTGCTGGACGCCTATATGGCGCGGCCTGATCTGCTGGCCGGGGTTCAAGATGCGTGGCGCGTTCGGTCGCGGGCGCGCAAATCGCTGGCCGATCTGGAAGCGGCGCTGGATGAGGTGCGCGCTGAAGAAGATTTTCTGCGACATGCTGTGGCCGAGCTTGATGCGCTTGACCCGCAGCCGGGTGAGGAGGCGGACCTGGACAGGCGCCGCCGGATGATGCAGGGCGCGGAGAAGATCAAGTCGGACGTGGCCCGTGCCCATGCCATGTTGGGCACCGAAGGTGCGGAAGGCGCGCTGTCCGAGGCGATGCGCTGGCTGGACAGCGTGGCAGACAAGGCGGACGGTCAGCTTGACGATCCGCTCGCGTCCTTGTCGCGCGCCCTGGATGAGTTGGGTGAAGCAACCAGCGGGGTGGAGCGCTGCCTCGATGCGCTGGAGTTTAACCCGTCCGAATTGGAGGCCTGCGAAGAGCGATTGTTCGCCATTCGCGCGCTTGCTCGCAAACATGAGCAATTGCCAGATGAGCTGGGTGTTTTCGCCGAAGAGCTGCGCGCGCGACTGGCAGCCCTGGATGCGGGCGACAGGGATGTGGCCGAAGCGCGCAAGGATGCTGAGGTGGCCGATGCCGCCTATGAGGCTGCCGCCGACGCCCTGTCAGAGGCGCGCAAGGCGGCGGCGCTTCGGCTGGATGCGGCGGTGTCTGCCGAGCTTGCCCCGCTGAAAATGGAGCGCGCTGTCTTTACCACTGATGTGGCCACCGCAAGCGCTGGGCCAAACGGCAGCGATGCGGCGCAGTTCACGGTTGCGACCAATCCCGGCGCGCCCTCAGGGCCGCTGGCCAAGATCGCCTCGGGCGGTGAGCTGAGCCGGTTTCTGTTGGCGCTGAAGGTCTGCCTGAGCGACGAGAGCGCCGGCATCACCATGATCTTTGATGAGATTGATCGCGGCGTTGGCGGCGCGACCGCTGATGCCGTAGGCCGCAGGCTGGCGGATCTGGCCAGCGATGGGCAAGTGCTGGTGGTGACCCATTCGCCGCAGGTAGCCGCCCTTGGCGCGCATCACTGGCGAGTGGAGAAACGCGTGGTGGAGGACGCCACACTGTCGCAGGTTGTACCATTGGCTCAAAGCGACCGCGTGGACGAAATCGCGCGCATGATCTCGGGCGATCGTGTGACGGATGAAGCGCGTTCTGCCGCGCGTGCATTGCTGGGAGCATAAGATATGGTCCCGCCAAAAACAGAGCTGGCGGGTCAGGTTCAGGCAATGCGCCAGAGTTTTGCAAAAGGCTGGCAGCTCTTGCGTCACCGGGGCCCAAGCCAGGTGCAGTTCTGGTTCATCGCGCTGGTGATCGGGATCGCCGCCGGCTGGGCTGCGGTCCTGTTCCGCGCGGGTATTTCTTTATTGCAGACAACGCTTTACGGCGTTGAAGATGTCACGATGCTGCATTCCTTCGCGGAGCGGTTGCCCTGGTATTGGGTGCTGCTGATCCCGATGGCGGGCGGCGTTGCGGTTGGTATTATCTTGCATCATTTCACACCGGATGGGCGGGTGCGCTCGGTCGCGGATGTGATCGAAGGTGCGGCTTTGAACAATGGCCGCGTAGAGAAAAAGGCAGGTATCGCCTCGGCCCTGTCTTCTATGATCACCCTCGGCACTGGCGGCTCGACAGGTCGGGAAGGCCCTGTGGTTCATATCGCCGCGATGATGTCGAGCTGGGTCAGCAATGTGATCCGCGCCGATGGCATCACCGGGCGCGATCTGCTGGGCTGCGCTGTGGCGGCGGCGGTTTCCGCCAGTTTCAATGCGCCCATTGCAGGCGCGTTATTCGCGCTGGAAGTGATCCTGCGCCATTTCGCGGTGCATGCCTTTGCCCCTATCGTGATTGCCAGCGCAGCAGGAACGGTGATCAACCGGCTGGTCTACGGCGATGTGACGGAATTCGCGCTGCCGGGCACGACAGCGCTGGAGTTCTATGCGGAATTGCCCGCCTATCTGATCCTGGGTCTTGTCTGCGGGTTGGTGTCGGTAACGCTGATGCGTGCGGTGTTCTGGGCCGATGATCTGGAAAGCCGTCTGCAAACGCGTCTGGGCCTGCCCTATTGGCTGCGCCCGGCGGTGGCCGGGTTGCTGCTTGGGCTAATTGCCATCAGGTTTCCGCATATCATCGGGGTTGGTTATGAGACGACATCCGCCGCGCTCACCGGCAAGCTGCTGCTGCATGAGGCGGTTGTCTTTGCCATGGTCAAGGTTGCCGCTGTCGCGATCACCATGGGCGGGCGCATGGGCGGGGGGATATTCTCGCCATCGCTGATGATCGGAGCGCTGACAGGGCTCAGCTTCGGGCTGATCGCAACGGGCGTGTTTCCTGATATCAGCGGCTCTCATGTGCTTTACGCGCTGGCCGGGATGGGGGCGGTTGCCGCCGCTGTGCTGGGCGCGCCGATCTCGACGACACTGATTGTGTTCGAGCTCACGGGGGACTGGCAGACCGGGCTTGCGGTGATGGTATCGGTGTCGCTGTCCACTGCGCTGGCTTCGCGGCTGGTGGACCGGTCGTTTTTACTGACGCAGCGGGGACGCCGCAACATTCATCTGGCGGCCGGTCCGCAAGCCTATCTGCTAGCCATGTTCCGCGTCGCTGGTGTGATGCGTAAAAATGAAGATGGCATTGATACAGATGCGTGTTGGGACTTGATCGGCGACGGGATTTATGTGGATGGCAATGCAACGCTGGAAGCTGCCATGCCGATTTTCGACAAATCCGGCGTGTCCTTCATCCCGGTCGTAACCCTGAGCGGGGAAGGGCAGGCGCCGGAGCTATGGGGCGCGCTGTACCATGTAGATGCGCTGAAAGCCTACAATCGCGCCCTTGCGGCCACGGCAGCCGAAGAGCATAGCTGAGCGGAGCAGACCGCTGCAATCACAGCTCTTCGACAGCGACATCGTCGCGCGTGTAAAACGCCAGATGCCCGGCAATGCGCGCCACATCGTCATGGGGCGTTTCATAGGACCAGGCCGCGTTTTGCAAGACGGTGCTTTTGGTCACGATGGAATAGTAGGAGGCGTCCCCTTTATGCGGGCAGTGACTGACCTTGTCGCTGGCATCAAGAAACGCCATGGCAATATCGCCCCGCGGAAAATACAGTACCGGCTCGTGGCCCGGCTCGCTGACTTCCAGCACATCCCGGCTTTCGCCCAACACCGCACCGCCGGCGCGCACCACATGAACGCCCGAAAGCCTGCGGATCGTGATGGGTGATGTCATTGCGATGTCCTTTCAAAGCAGCGTTGGCCCCAGTCGGGGGGCCAGTCGGGTTCCGGTCAGGCGCGGTCATATAGGCCGCGTCGCCTGTTCCAGCCAGAGTTTCGTTTCATCCGCCACACGGTCTTTCAATGCGGTCCGGCAGTCAAGATGGTAGGCATTGAGCCAATCGCGTTCCTGCTCGGTCAACCAGTCTGCGCGGATCAACCTGCGATCAATCGGCACATATGTCAGGGTTTCGAAATCGTAAAACGTCCGGTCCGGATCAAAGGACGGCAGCCTGTCTGCCTCTTTCACAACCACGAGGTTTTCGATGCGAATGCCAAAAGCGCCCTCGCGGTAATATCCCGGTTCATTGGACAGGATCATGCCCGGCTCAAACGGCACGGTTCCAGTGCGGGCAAAACGCTGCGGGCCTTCATGCACGCCGAGGTAATGGCCCACACCGTGCCCGACACCGTGGTTGAAATCCTGTCCCGCCTGCCAAAGCGCATTGCGCCCGAAGGCTTCCAGATCGCGCCCGGCGAGCCCCTTGGGCCAACGCAGGCGAGAGATGGCAATCATCCCTTGCAGCACACGGGTGAACGCGCGGCTCTCGTCCTTGCCGGGGGAGCCGATGGCGATGGTACGGGTGATATCCGTGGTGCCATTGAGGTATTGGCCACCGGAATCCAGCACCAAAAGTTCGCCATCCTGCAGTATGCGAGAGGTTTCATGGGTCACGCGGTAGTGCATGATCGCGCCATTGGGACCCGAGCCTGCGATTGTATCAAAGCTGATGTCTTGCAGCGCATTGGTGGCGCGGCGGCGGTTTTCCAATTGCGTGACCACGTCGATCTCACTGACCGTGCCGGGCGATTGCGCATCCAGCCAGCACAAAAGCTCGCACATGGCCGCAGCGTCGGTGAGATGCGCAGCGCGGGTGCCTTCGATCTCGACCGGATTCTTGCAGGCTTTTGGCAGCGCGCAGGGGTCGGCACCAAAGATGACGTCGGCTGCGCCAGCCTTTAGCGCATCGACAATGGCGACCGGTACGGTGGTTTTGCTGCAGATGACTTTGCCGGTCAGCTTGCCCAGCTCGCTTTCGAACATGTCCGGCGGGAAGATGTCGATCGCGGGGTCCGGGTCGAAATGCGCGATCTTTTCCTCTGCGATGAAAAGTCTGACGCGGGCGTCCGCGCCAAGGATGGCAAACCCGTGCACAAGTGGCGTCTTGCTGACATCATTGCCCCGGATATTCAAAAGCCAGCACAGGCTGTCGGGCAGGGTGATTACCGCGAAATCGGCGCCTTGCGCTGCGATCATCGCGGCACAGTCGTTTCGCTTGTCCTCGGATGATTTTCCT